>JAICQL010000384.1 GCA_025937895.1 Polyangiaceae bacterium
CGTCGGTTACTTGTTACTTGGCTTTGTGCCTAGGAGCAAAGAAGCGGGCAGCGGCGGGTGCACGTCGCTCGCGACGCCGCGCGGAGGTGTGTCTGGTGCGCCACAATCCGGCACGACGTGGGCCCCTCCCGTGGCGCGCGCAGCGCGACACTTGGGAGGGGGCGCCACGCGCAGGCGGCGTAGCCGCCGAGCATGGCGCGGGGTGGGCACCCCCCTAAAAAGTGCTCAACACGAGTCTAGCGGCCGAGCATCGTATCGACGCCACGCAGAATGGCCTGCATTTTGGTGGGCGGAAGACGCCCAGAATGATTGCGAAGGAATCGCCGATCGATCGTTGCGAGCTGAGAGACGTTGGCCACCGACTCGCGGTTGAGGCCGGTGTCCTTCTTCGTTAGCAGGACGTTGCCGGCGGCGGACGCGGCGAGCAGATTGCTCGTCAGGACGATGACCACGGCGGTCTGGATTGTGGTGCGGTTGAGAGCGTCACCTTGGAGGATTGCGACTGGGCGCTCGAACCCTGGCTTCGAACCGCGAGGCTCTGCAAAGTCGTACCAGTAGACATCACCCTGAGCGACCTTCGGCGCTACCACGGGTTTCTCTTCATGGTCTGATGGGCAGCGGCCCTCACCACTCTCAGGTCCTCTTCGATCTCCGCCGGGGCCAATTCGGCGAGCATGGCGTTCCAGGATTCGGTGACGGCGTCCGGCGTATGCGCATCGACGTAGGCCTCGACGGCCTTGGCGTACAGCTCGCTGCGGCTCATCTTCAGGCGCTTGGCGGCCTTTTCGCCCTTCTCGAAGACGTCATCCGGAATCGAAACCGCGGTTTTCATTATACCTATGGTTATACCACGAACCTCACCCCGCGTCCAAACTCAGGGCGCCGCCTCGTCGCTCCGCTCACGGCAACGGCAACGGCGCACCCCATCCAAGCAAAGGCGAGTTCGGTTGAAGTCGCGGCCCTGACCCGATGAGATAGGCATCTAGGTATGGACTCCAACGTCTTCGGACTTGTCGCGTCGATTGTCGGGGCCGCGAGCGCCCTCCTCGGCGCTCATCTCAACGGACGAATGCAAGAACGCCGGACGCGAGCGGACCACTTGCAGCAGCTTCGGCTCGAAGACGAGAAGCGACGGCACAGCCATGGCAACACCGCACTTCAGGAATTGAAAGACGCACGACTCTCGCTTTGCCGAGTTCGCAGGGAAGCATCCATGACAATGAGCTTCGTCACTTGCGAGGACGCGATGACTCCACAGGCCTACAACCAGCGATATCTGGACCTTGTCACGGACCTCGACAAGATAGAAGTTGCCATCGATTGTTGGGCTCCGGAGCTCCAAAAAGAGCTGGCTAGATTTCGTGGCGCCCACAGCTGCTTCTGGGGCGAACAGCAGCACCTACTCCACCTTCGAGGGAGTTCCAGCGAAGCCATGCCAGGCGGGATACCTCACAGTCGAGCAGTCCAGGAGGCGCGCGACAAGATCGCGCTGATTGTCCGAGATGCTGATGCAGCGGCGAGCGCGATTCGCCGGGGTTTGCAGGAGGCTCACTTGGCGCTTCTGGGCCTGCCCCCAGCGAGCCTCTTCCAGAACCTGCTCGAGCGAGCTGACGGCATGGCGAGAACCTGCAGCGAGTGTGTGCGCGCTGAACGCTAGACGAACTCGAGCTCGAGCACTGCCACGGTTCGAATTGGTCACAATCGTGTCCACTTCGGGTCCGCGTTCACGTCTAAGTCCACGTCAACGTTACGTCGACGTGAACGATCTCGTTGACGGGGGTTGCGCCAGTTGTGGGCGTGAATGAGTCCGTGGACGGTTGGGGGCTCAGTCTTCTTCGTTTTCGCGGGGGAGCACGGCCTGGCCGATGTAGCTGACGACCTGGGAAAACTCGGGGGGAAGGCCTGCCTGGCGGTTGTGGGCCTCGACTCGGGCTCGTAGCTCTCCGGCGCGCTCGCGGAAGGAGCGCAGCAGGCCGAGCACCTCTGCCTCGTGGGGATGGCCGGGCCAGATGTCGAAGCCGTACGTGCTGCCGCCGATCTTGCCTTCGTCGGGCTGCGCGGACTCGAGCAGCTGCAGGCGCTGGCAGATGGTCTGCACGACTGCTTTGAGGTGGTCGAGCACGGCCGCCTCCCAGCCGCGCGCTGAGCCCAGCGGCACCAAAAACTCCTGCGCGCTGAGCCGCCCATCCGCGGCTCGCTGCACCCGGCCCTCGGCGACGAGCCGGGTGAGCGCTGCCTGGCGCGCCTCCTCGCTGCAGGCCACGCGCGCGCCGAGCTCGGCATCTATCAGCGGGCCCTCGCGATAGATGAGCACCCACAGCCACTCCTCCAGCCCCTGCTCCGCGGTGAAGCGGGTGAGCTCGGCCAGCTCCGCCTCGCTGGCGGCGCGGTACACGGCGCGCGCGCCGGAGCCCGAGCGAAACACCAGCCCGCTCTCGATCAGGTCGTGCACCACGGCCAGCAGCTGCCGCTCCTCATCACGCGCAAAGCGCTCGGTCAGCTGCAGGCGAGTGACCATGCGCTGCGAGCGGATGAACTCCAGGGCGCTGCGCCAGAGCGTGGCGCCGGGATCGGTGGCGCCCTCGGTCAGGCGCCGCAGCTTGCGCTGATAGGCGCGCAGGGCCATGCCGAACATGTCAGCGCTGACCTTGCGGCTCACCCCCTGCGCCTCCAGCTCGCGCGCGAGCTGCACGAACACCTGGTTGGCGATCTGTGCCACCGGCGCGCGCAGCCCGCCGGAGGTGGCCAGCTGTGCGATCAGCACCGTGACCTGCTGTACCACCGCGTCGATCAGGAGCTGGCCGTTCATGCCTGGTTCCAGCATGGATGGTGCGTGGCGCGAGCGCCAGGTGGCGGCTGGGTCACCCCGGTTGATGGGCGAGCGAGCAAGTGCGATGAAGGCAGAAGCCCTGTGCCACAGTGAGCCACCGACGCCTGGCCCAACCGCGACTGGCACCCATCCTGCAAGCCACGTGCAGCGGTCCGGCAACGCGCGAGGCTGTGCCAGTTGCTGGCACAACCAGCGCCGCTCGATAGACAAGGAAAGGCCGGCAGCAAATGAGCATGAAGGACGGGCGTGGGGAAAGGCGCAGGACGGGTGGAGCAGTGAAGAAGTGCATCACCGGCTCAATCCTGGCTGTGGTCGGGTGTGGTGCACACACCGAGCCGAGCTCGGAGCGTTCGTGGGACCCAGCTGCACTGTCCAGCTCTGGTTCCCCGGAGGACCCCGCAGAGTGTAGCGCCTATCGCAACCTTCGCGGCGACAGCGCTCTGACGATCACGCTCCGCAACTCGACCGAGGACGCGATCTACTTACAACCCTACTTGACGGGTTGTAACGATCGTCCTCGTCCGCCATGCCGGCGCCGTGCGTGCCCGGCGGGCGGGAGGAGCGCTCCTGCGAGTCCGAGGCTCCGCTGGCGGAGGGTAGTCATGAGCTCGTCGCTCGCGCTCGGCGCGATTGCGAGATGGGGGTGGTGGGCTCGTGTGAGTGCGTGCGAAGCCGCCCTGACGGCACCTGCGAGACGGGGGCGTTTGCCAGCGACCCGTATGGCGAGGTGAGCGACGGGATCGAGGCGAGGGCCACGGTCGAGCTCGCGGACGGCGATGTAACCCTCGTCTTCGAGTGACTCGGGCTCAGGGCGGCGCCGAGCCTTCCCAGCCCTCCACGGGCACGAGGCGCGAGCTGAGCCGCAGGTCTACGGTGGCGATGCGCAGGCGCTGGCCTTCGAGCACGAAGGGCAAGCTGCGCCGCGCGTTGGCGACGGTGAGCTCCAGGGTGCCGTGCACGCTGCCGCTGCCAGGCGACGAGCGCACCAGCTCGATGGCGTAGCGGCCGGGCTCGGCGCCGCGCAGCGCCAGGCCCTCGCGGTGCACGCTGAGCACGTCGGTGGCGCTGATCACGGCGCGGGTGGGCGCGCCCAGCCAGGAGACGCGGTAGCCCTGCGGCGGCAGGATCACCAGATCGAGATCGTGCTCGGAGCCCTGCCACTGCGCGCTCACGCGCAGATCGCCGGACAGCTCGTCGGGCTGGGTGCGCTGTGCTTCGCTGCGGCTCACTTGCTGGCGCACCTGGGGGTCGAGCGCGGCGAGCAGATCCTCGGCCCAGCCGCTCTGGCCCACATCGCGCGCGCAGCGCAGCGCCTCGCTCACCA
>JAICQL010000391.1 GCA_025937895.1 Polyangiaceae bacterium
AGACCGGACGCAAGCGACTCGTCCGGCCCCTGCTACCGCACAGGATTCACCCCCTCGTGTCGCGCTAGTGCGCGTCTACTTTTCGCGGCTCAGCAATCGTCCTCGGACAGAGTGTTACCGCGCCTCGTAGCTGATCCCAGAGGCTGGTGCGCGTGACCGATTGAGCGAGGGCCATCGAGGCCTGGCGCTGGGGGATGTTCAGCGGGGCGGCGTGGGTGTAGGCGGTGGCTCGAAAGGAGAACACGAGCCAGAAGTTGGTGACGGAGAGGGCGCGTCTTGGCGGGCCCACCCCCTCCGTCGTGCTTCGCCCCCGTCGAAGGAAAACGAAGCGCTGATAGATTCGTCGCAAGCCGGCTCGGGATCAAGGCCTGGAGCGAGGCGATGCCGTCGTGCGCGGCAGCGCGGCCGGGCGTATGCCCGTGTTGCGGGGCAGCAGCGCGCCCGCTGAGCGGGCCGCTGGTGGTGGTGGGGCATGGCCTCGTGGAGCGGCAGGTGCGAGGCCCGAGCGGGCCGCACGAGCCGCCCGTGCAGGTGCAGGTGCAGCTGCGTAGGTACCGGTGCCGAGCGTGCCGAGCGGTGCTCGTGGTGGGCCCCCAGGGGCTGCTGAGAGGGCGCTGGTACGGCGGGGGCGCGATCGGGTTAGCGCTGGCGCTCTACGCGCAGGGTGCGCCGAGCACGCACGTGCGAGCGTGCACGTGCCCATCGCGCGTGGTGGGGGGCTCGGCGCGGGAGCGCTGGGTGACGCTGACGCGCTGGGTCGAGTCAGCACGCCGTGGCGAGTTGTTTGGCGGGAGGCCGTATACCGCAGGGCTACCGCGGCGAGCCGTGGCGGAGCAGCTCATGCTCCTGCTGGCAGCGCGTGCAGGACACAGGTTGGGTGCTGCTCTGAGCGAGAGCGCGTTTGCGGGCGCGCTGATCGCAGCCTGATCTCCATCGTGTGGCGGCACGGTCGTGACACCGGCGGCAATGGGCAGCGCTGCTGGCTCGTGCTGACGCGGATGCTCCACTGAGAGTGATCGGGCCAGGCCAGCGTGCAAGCCGGCAAGAAGGACCTCGCGGACCCCACCGTCCGCGAAGGAGACCCAATGGATGACCTGACCCCGAAAGATTACGGCGAGACCGTGGCCCTCTTCCGCCACGGCCTCATCGGCGAGCTGTCGATCCGCGCAGACCTGCTCGACCACGGCCAGCGAAGTGAGGAGCTACGGCGGTTGAGCGAGCAGCGCGTGCGCCCGCCGGGCAGCGACACGACCCGGTGCTACTCGGTGGCCACGCTGGAGCGCTGGCTGTACGCCTTCAAGAAGGGCGGACTGGCTGCGCTGACACCCCGGGCCCGTGGCGACCGCGGTCGCGGGCGCGAGCTCGACCCAGCCCTGCGCGAGCTGCTCTGCGATATCCGGCGGGAGCACCCGAGCGTGAGCGTGCCGCTGATCCTGCGGACGCTGCGCACGGATGGCCGCATCGGCGCCGAGGTGACGGCATGCACGGTGCGCCGGCTGCTGGCCGAGCGCGGGCTGGCTCGCACGGTGGACGTGGCCGCAGCGAGCGGCAAGACGCGGCTGCGCTGGCAGGCAGAGCGCCCGGGCGCGCTCTGGCATGGGGATGTGTGCCATGGCCCAACGCTGAAGCTCGACGGCCGGCGCGTGCCGGTGCGCGTGCACGGATTGCTGGACGATGCCTCGCGCTACGTGGTGGCGCTGCGCGTTGCCAGCGACGAGCGGGAGCACACGATGCTCACCCTGTTTGCGCAGGCGCTGATGGCCCACGGCAAGTGCGACGCGCTCTACCTGGATAACGGCGCGACGTATCGCGGCGCCGTGTTGCAGCTGTGTTGCTCGCGGCTCGGTATCACGCTGCTGCACGCCAAGCCCTACGACGCCCCCGCTCGTGGCAAGATGGAGCGCTTCTGGCGCAGGATGCGCGAGGAAGCACTCTCGCACCTGGGCGAGGTCGCTTCGCTGGCCGACGCAGAGCGGAAACTCAACAACTGGCTGGTGTGCTACTACCAGGGCGCTTCTCATGCGGGGCTACTCGGTCGCGACCCGGCCACCTGCTTCGCCGAAGCCGAGAAGGTGCGCGTCACCGAGCAGGAGCTGCGCGAGGCCCTCACCGTGCGGCAGCGCCGCCGCGTACGCCGCGACTCGACGCTCAGCCTCGGTGGCACCGTGTACGAAGTACCTCTCGGTTACCTCGCCGGGCAGATCGTCACCGTCGCGACCAGCCTCTTCGACGGGACAGAGCCGATCATCGAGCTCGACGACAAGCGGATCCCGCTCACCGCCGTCGACGTCGTCGCCAACGGCAAGAAGGCGCGGCCCCGCCGTCGCCCCGAGCACGAGCCCGCCGTGACTCCCGTAGACTTCGATCCTGGACGTACGCTCTCGACCGATGGCGAGGAGGACGGCGATGACCAGCCTTTCTGAGGGCCTTGCGGCTTTTGGCTTGCGCGTGGCGCCCTTCTCCAAGGAGATCGGCGACGCCGATCTCTGGCTGCCGGAGAGCAAGGCAGAGCTCGTCTCCGACATCGAGGAGGCCCTCGCCGAGCGGCAGAGCGTGCTCTTGCTCGGCGAGCCCGGCGTGGGCAAGACCTGTGTGCTGCGCGCGCTGCGGCACCGGCTGCCGCAGACAGGCTTTCGCCTGACGTATTGCCGCAACGCCACCCTCGGCCGCCGCGACTTTTATCGCCTGCTCTGCCACACCCTCGGCTTGCAGCCGACCTCGAGCGCTGCCAATCTCTTCTTGGCCGTCGAGACCCACGTGCAAGATCTACGGCGTGACCGCATCCACCCGGTCTTCCTGCTGGATGAGGCGCACCTGCTGCACTCCGACATGCTGGCCCATTTGCACATCCTGATGAATTACGAATGGGACGCCAAAGCGCTGCTCTCCCTGCTGCTGGTTGGCTTGCCCGAGCTCGAAGGCAACCTGCAGCGGCGTGCGCATCGCTCCCTGCTCACCCGCATCCACCACCGCTTCCTCATTCCAGCAGCCAGCCTCGAGGACACCGCCGAATATGTGCGCTACCGGCTCGGCCGCGCCGGCACTGATCGCGCGCTCTTCCCCGACGACGCCATCGCCGCACTCCACGAGCTATCGCAGGGAGCCTTGCGTGAGATCGACCGCCTCGCGACGGCCGCACTTCGCGACGCCGCGCGTCGCAAGAAGAAGCTCGTCGACCGGGACGTCGTCGTCCGAGCCGGCGAATCGCTCATGAGCTACGAGTGATGGCCATCCTCCTGGCGGCGCCAGCGGGGCGCCGCCAGCGAGGAACATCACGCCCGAATGCCATCACGCGGGCGCCATCGCCCATCTGGACGAGATGGCCATCGCCTGGCGCGCTTCCGGAACGCCAGCGCGATGCCCCTCGAGCTCGTGGCGCCCAACGACATCAACTACGTGGCGCGCGCACAGGCGATCCAGCTCGCTGAAGTCGACCAGCGTCTCCATGATGTCCGGCCGCGTCCCTGGTTTAGCCATTGGGACCGTCCCCTCTGCTGCGCTTCGCCAACCGCTTGCTTGCCTCGCGATCGTGCATCTCAAATCGAAACCGGCGCACGATAGAGCTGCCGCCTTCG
>JAICQL010000010.1 GCA_025937895.1 Polyangiaceae bacterium
CCATCTTGCCGCGTGCAGGGGCGTCGTAGGGCTTGGCATGGATGAGCGTGGTGCCCATGCGAGCGCAGGCCAGGCTGAGCGCCTGGCCCCGGTAGGTGGCGCCATTATCCAGGTAGAGCGCGTCGGCGGGGCCGTGCTTGCGGACGGCCCGCACGAGCAGCGTGAGCATCTCGCTCTCGCGCTCGTGATGGAAGGCCTCGATGGCGATGACGTAGCGGCTGGCATCGTCGAGGATGCCGTGGATGCGGACCGGCAGGCTCCGGGCGTCGATCACGACGGCCGTGCCGTGGCACACGTCGGCGTGCCAGAGGGCGCCAGGTCTCTCCGCTTGCCAGCGCAGGCGGACTTTGCCGCGGGCCTGGTTGCGGACCGCGACGCGATCGAGTCCCTGCTCCTGGTAGAAGCGGCGCACGCTGCTCGCCGAGATGGCGTCCGGCTCGAGGCGTCCCTCCGCCACCAGGGTGCGCAGGATGACGGGCACCGAGGCGGCGGGATGCTCCTCACGAATGTCCAGCAACAGCTGCCGCTGCTCGGCCGTGAGCTCCTGACAACGACCCCGATCACTGCGCGGCGCCGGCTTCAAGGCATCGAGGCCGCCGGATTTGTAGGCGTAATGCCAGCGCTCGAGTGTCGCGAGCGAGATGGTCTTGCTGAATTTGGCTCCGGGCGGGCGAAACCGCTGCTTGCTGAGCTCGAGCAAGGCATCGGCCAGCTCGCCGCGGTCGAGCTCGCGGCGAGTCAGGGCTCCGACGATTTCGCTGCGAAACAGCGCCACCGCCTCGGCGTGATCTTTCGGGCTGAGATCTTTCATTGGCAACGTACTCCTCGCGCCGCCCCTCATGAATGTGCGCGGGGCCGCGCGGGGTCCTTGATGCCTTTCGCCGAGCCCTCGCCGAAACGACACGACTCGGTGGGGGCGGCGCTCGGGCTCGGCTCGGCCGGTACGCCCTCATGCAGCGAGCGCGGCTCCCGCGAACGCTCGCTCGGCAAGCGCGACCAACCCCGGCCCGAGCGAGCAGAGGCAGGCGGCGGCCCGCTCGGCGCCGGCTCGAAGCGAAATCTCCTCGGGCCACCGCCGCCACGCGATGATGCGAGGAAGCAGCCTGCCGTCGCCAATGGCGGCCACCCACTGCCGGAGCGTCGACCATCGATTCAGATCGAAGCCCGACTGCCAGGTGCACACCCGCCTCCGGGTCTCCCCGATGGAGTGGCCCATCAGCCCAAACACGCAGAGCGCAAGGCCGATCGCCGACGCCGAGTAGTGGCGTCGGGCGCAAAGCCCCCTGGGCAGAACCGTCGTGACCCCGCCGCAATGCCGACACCGGTACCGCCGCACGGCCACGATGACCACCTCGGGCTCACCGTCGGAGCTCGCCGGGCCCCGCGCCTGCCGCCAGCGCACGCCGTGACCCTGCAGCCCCAAGCGGCCGCCCAGCGGCTGGCTCGCCGCTCCGCAACGGCTACAGCATCCTGGTCGCACTCGTCCCGCCGATGGCGGAGTCTCCGCCCACGTCTTGACAGGGATCGTCGAGTAGACGATGCCCTCTCCGCTCGCTCTCCGTTGCAAGGGTGCCGAGCACGACGGGAGGCACCGACGACCAATCTTCGCCTCCCGTCACCTTTTTGTGGCCGACACCGCGTCGATGCTCGCTCCATGGCGCGCGCCTCTACCTCAGCGGCCGTGCGCGGGTCCAGCCACCCTCCGTGCCGGGAAACGCCTTTCGCACCAGCGCCAGTCCCTCAAATTGCTGGCGCGAGATCCGAGCCGATCACATCAGCAGGAGTGCGCCGCAACACCAACGAGGCCGCGCGCCGCGCTGTGAATGGCGTGCTGCGCGCCTCGTGGTCGTCTGCGAGTCCCTGTGCCATCTGGAATCTGCAAGAGCCAGAGATCTTCCAGCCCTTCCGTGCCTACGATCGCGTCCGGTTTAACAGCGGCCAACCATGGGATGGCGATGGCATGTTGCTGGTTCGGGCCGCATCGGGCATGGCGTGTCCTCTCATCTCGGTGACCTCAAAGCTCGGGCTCGAGTGCCTGCAGGCGATCGCGCAACGACCGTGACGGACGCTACAGTCTCCGCAGTTCGCCGCCAGGTCGAGGCTCGGCTGGCGGCCTATCGTGAGCAGGTTGCGCCCGTAATCCTACGGGCTATTCCACGGCGCGAGCCACGCAAGCACCTGTACGATCTCGTCGAGGCTCAACTCACGCAAGAGGGTAAGGGCATCCGTCCTGCTCTGTGCCTGGCCACGTGCCGCGCATTTGGTGGCGAGCTGAATCGGGCGCTACCATCCGCTTCTGCGGTAGAGCTATTGCACAACGCTTTCCTGGTGCACGACGACATCGAGGATGAAAGCGACTTTCGGCGAGGACGTCCCACCATGCACCGGGAGCACGGCGTACCTCTTGCCGTCAACGTCGGTGACGCCATGAATGCAATGAGCGCCAGACTATTGCGCGACAATATAGCTCTATTAGGCGCAGAGCTCAGCGCGCGAATCTTTGACGAGTTCGATCATCTCTCGATCGAGACGCTCGAGGGACAGGCCATGGAGCTGGGGTGGATACGTGACAATTGCTGCGACACCACTGAGCAGGACTACCTGCTCATGGTCTTGAAGAAGACCAGCTGGTACAGCTTCATTCATCCCACTCGTATTGGGGCGATGATCGCGCAGCCCGAGCGCGAAGATCTGGACGCTTTCAATCGCTTTGGGTTCTTTCTAGGGATTGCATTTCAGATCCAGGATGATGTCCTGAACTTGATAGGTGACCGTAATAGGTATGGAAAAGAAATAGGCGGCGATCTGCTCGAGGGCAAGCGAACGCTGATTTTGTCGCACCTATTCCAGCAGCTCAATGGTCATGAGAAGGCACGCCTGCGAGCTTTCCTTGGCAAGCCGCGGCAGCAGCGTATGTCCAGAGAGGTTTCTTGGGTTTATGAGCTGCTGCGCTTGTACGGGAGCATTGAATATGCGCGCACCGCTGCTCGTGCATTTGCGGATGCCGCTCGAACTGAGCTGCGATCGGCCTACGCCGACGCTCAACCTGGTGAGGACCTGGAGTTCGTGCGGCTCTTGCTCGAGTACATGGTGGAGCGCGATGCCTGAGCCGAGCTAGTGCTGCACAATCTCCGCCTTTGTCTTTGAGATCAGCATCAGGAGGTCCTGCTGATCCGCTGGATGAACACGATACTCTTCTAGCGCAGAGATCAGCTCACGCGCGCCCAATTCCCAGTCAGCCTCGGAGAGCGACAGATGGCTGTGCGCCTGCTTCATGGTTCGGCCCCTGTACTCGCGCGGCCCACCTGCGAGCTCGCAGACAAAGGCGCCGAACTTGCGCTTTAGCTCGAGTTCGTCATGATGGCGGAGTCCTGCCAGAATGCGCGGATTTTGGCGGTGTAGCGCCTCGTTGGTATGTAGGCCATCGACGAAAGCTGCCATGAAGTCGTAGATCTTCTCGGCGCCGCCAAGTCGCTCGTAGAGCGGTCGAGACCCATAGCGCGACGTGTGACGGGGGCCGACCCGCTGCTCAGATCTCAAGCTCACCACGCCGACGGCCGTTGCCTCGGGCGAAATGGCAAAGAGATCATAATCGACGCGCGTTTCGCCGGGGCGCAGCTCGCCCACACCCAGGAACAGCATGCGGTTTAGCCAATCATGGCGGGGATCGCCAGTGAGCAGGCGCGGGCACCAGCCGAGCGCTGAGTTTGGCAGCCGCAGCTCCGCCGCTTTGCGGTAGCCATACTGGCCAAAGTCATATCGGCCCATTGCCTCCAAGTCCGCGACGGCGCCATCGTCCAGGAGCAGCGGCGCCCGCACGTTGATCGTGCCGACGCCGTCCGAATCGATGAGCAGATAGGCTGCACAACGAGGGACCCTGCCATTGAGCTCGGGCCCGCTAACAGAGCCTTCGACCCAAAACTCGAAGCGAACGCCGTCCGCCGTTTCTCCGATCGGGAGGGGCGTGTCAAAGCGGAGGGCGACCGCGGCTACAAAACGCAAGTCCGCCGCGTGTCGCGCTTGGGTAGATGCAAGGCCGATGGGCATGCAGTGTGCTCTGCGCGTTACAGGTTCTGGGCCAGGGGTCAGTCCCGCACTTCCAGCAACACCACCACCTCGGGGGTGTGGCGAGCCTCCTGCGTGCTGACGAAGCCGATGTAGGTGCAGGGCACGGCTGGCCTGGGGGTGCCGTCGGCGACGGCGATGCGCAGGCGGTTGCCGTCGAGCACTGGATCGAGGGTGAGCTTGATGTCGGGCTGGCCTGCTCCGCCGGCCATGGGCTTGAGCACTCCGGCTTCGAGCACGCCGGGGATGGGGCGGATCAGGTCGATGACGTCGGAGGGGGTGCCGATGGTGGCGCTGGTCCAGCGCAGGCGCGCCCACACTGGTCGGTGATCGTCACGCTGGGTCAGGCGCACCAGCTCCTGCACGAAGTCATACTGGGCCTGCGCGCTGCGGCTAAGATCCGTCACCCATTCGCCGACACCGTATTGGCCCTGGCTGAACTTGCCCCATGCCTCGTTCATGCGCTCGCTGAGCTGCTTGAGCCCTGCCGCATAGTGGGCAAACACACGCTGTTGCAGCTCGAATCCAGGGTAATTGCTTCGTTCGGTCATCTCTCACCTCACCATGCTCTCTGCGGCCCGGGCTCTGTCGACCGCGCCCGTCAGCTCGAGTTTCCCACCCCCGTCGCGCACGTGCCGGCTCGCTCGGCGCCCGTGGGTGCTGAGCGAGCGGATGTCAGCTTAGCCAGCGAATTGTCAGCTGAGCGCCTTGCGCGTGCCCTCGAACACCAGCTCTCGCATCAGGATGCTGGTCAGCGGCGGAGCCATCAGGTTGAGCAAGGTGCCCAGGCCCGGTGGAGCGTCCGCCGGCTGCGTGTAGTGCACGCTCTTGTCTGCCTCCACCTCCAGCACGCCCAGTGGCGTTCCGTTGGCGTCGTGGTGGGTGCGCGTCCAGACCGCGCGGAACGTGCCTTGATCCACGTCCAGCCCGCCCGGAACACTGCCCACCGCATATTTGCTGCGAGCTGAGACGAACAGGGAATACTTGTACGAGATTGAGGCCACGGCCTCGGTGACGGCAGGCTCCGTGCGCTTCGTGCCGGGCACCAGTTGCGCATCATCCTCCGTATAGCCGCGCTTCTCCAGGTCGGAGATGGTGAGCACGGTGGTCGCCTCCACCGTGGACTCCGTGGTGGGCGACCACTGAAACTCGATGATCTCCTGCATCAAGCCGGGCTTGCCCTTGCACCAGTCGGAGTACTCCTTGGAGCCCTTGGGGAACTGGTGAAACGCGCCGTTGCGCCACTCCCCCGGCTCGGTGCTCTTGAAGAACTCTCCGTCTCCGCTGTCATCCCAGTTGCGCGGATCTGCACCGCCAAAGAAGCACGCCACGACCGGACCCGGCACGTCGGTGAAGGCGACTCGCTCTGCTGCCGTGGTGATGGACGTATCCTCGTCGAACTTCATCTCGGAGTCGTGCATCACGGGCCGCCGGTATTCGCTGGCGATGCGCTCACCGAACTGCACCCAGTCCGGGCCGCTGAAGCGCTGCTCCTCCGCCAGGAAATCATGGGTGGAACAGCAGGGGCAGGGCCCCGCCTGGCCGTCGAACACCGCGCGAAAGGCTGCTTCACCCAGCGCCTCTTGCCCCGCCTCTTTTGCCTGGTGCCGCAGTTGCTTGGCCAGCTCCAGCCGCTCTTTCTGCTTCTTGCCGAGCACATCCGTGCCGGCGCCTTGCTGTAGCCAGCGCGAGAAGCGCTCGCGCATGACCTTGCCGTGGCCGCGCATGAACTGCTGGCGGTGATCTTCACTCGCCGGGCCCAGCAGTGCCTCGAGCTTGGGCTGCGCGTTGCTGGTGCGCGCGATCTGCGCGGCGGCATCACGCCAGGCGCGCTGGTGCTTGGGCTCCGCCCTGGTGTTGGGCTCGGCCGTTTGCGAGGGCACAGCCGTGCCCGCTGGCTCGGGCGCGGCTCCGGTGCGGAGGCCGCGGCGCTCATTCGGGCGCGGCACCGCGGGCCTTGCAGCGCGCAGCGTGTCCACGGCGCCTTGCAAGGGCAGGGGCTTCAAGAACTCCACCCCCGGTGAGACAGGCACGTTGGCTCGATGCCGGGCCACGCTGGTGCCCACCTTGGCTGCGAGCGTCGCCTTCAGCCGTTGCGTCTCCTCCATGTGCATCCTCCCAAGCAGGTACCCTATCGGTGCTCGAGTGCTCTGACAAGCTTTGAGCCGTGAGGGTGATGATGAACCGGTGAAACGGGGTCCGCGTCTCGCTGACCGCCGCGTTGCCTGGCGGCGCCTTTGACTGCTGCCGCTGCCGTGCCGCCGCTGTGCCACCACTGATTTGCCGCTCCGACGCCACCCGCGCGGTGGCTGTTCGAGCTCGGCTGCTTGAATGACGGCCGCGTTGAACACGGACATAATCGAGTGGGGCCATTGCCAGACTACCGAGCTGAAGGGCGCGCGCCTCGGCGTGCCCAGCGTCCACTGCAGAGGTCACTGCTCGAGTGCTCTCGCAGCTGGAGGCCGCGTGAGTTGCTACTCCTTTGACGTAGGGGGTTGCGATTGTCTCGTGAAACGTGTTGAGTGAGACGGTCGCCGCGGCGACACGCATACCCACATCACCGCCGGGGGAGTGGGCGCGGTTCCAGCCTGCCCTCTTCGAGGGCCTGTAGAGAGGTCTCTCTGAAACAGGTCTGTCTGAAACGTAACTGCGGGACTCGGCTGGTGCACCAATCGAGCATCACTGCAACAGCGCGTTGCGCGTGGCCTGGCTGCGGGCAGGCTCGCAGCGGCTCATCGGGCACGGAGGAAGGTTGATGGCAGCCCCGGCGCCCGTCCTGATCTATGGTGCGAACGGCTTCACGGGCAGGCTGATTGTGGAGGCGGCTGTCGAGCGCGGCCTCTCGCCGGTGCTGGCGGGCCGCGATGCCGTGCGCGTGCAGCAGCTCGCTCGCTCTCTGGGGCTCGACCATCGGATCGCCTCGCTGTCCCATCCGGAAGAGCTCGCCGACGCGCTACGTGGCATGAGCGTGGTGTTGAATGCAGCGGGCCCGTTTGCCTCCACGGCGCGGCCGCTGCTCCAGGCGTGCCTGCAGGTAAAGGCAAGCTACCTGGACATCTCCGGCGAGCTCGAGGCCCTCGAGCAAGTGGCCGCTCATGATCACGAGGCACGCACCCGCGGGGTGATGCTCCTGCCCGGGGTTGGGTTTGACATCGTGCCTTCAGACTGCCTCTGCGCGCATGTTGCACGACGAGCCGCGCGGCCTTCGAGCTTGCGCATCGCCGTGAGCGGCCTGGAGCTGATGTCACCGGGTTCGGGCGCAACTTTGTCCGCCGAGCTGGGGCGCGCCACGCGCGTGCGCCGGGCAGGTCGCCTGCAAGAGCTGCCACCAGGCGAGCTGACCCGCAGCTTCGACTTCGGCAAGGGGCCGCGGCTGTGCGCGGCGGTCAGCTGGGGGGACCTGGCCTGCGCGCATTTCACCACCGGCATAGAAAACGTCGAGACGTACTTCGAGCTCACGCCGGCCGTTGCAGCCATGTTACAGACCAGCCGCTACGGCGCCTGGTTCTTCAACCTGCCGGGCATGAGGGAGGCGCTGGCCCGCCAGGCCAAGCTGTGGACACCGGAGCCCGCGGCCGTCGAGCGCGAGCGGCGCCGGGCCACCATCGTTGCGGAGGTGGAGGAAGTCTCGGGCCGGCGGGTGAGGGCGCGCTTGACCACGCCGGAGGCGTACACGCTGACGGCGCGGGTGGCGGCGGAGATCCTGCGACGGGTCGCCGCCGCAGATCTGGAGCCGGGCTTTCAGACTCCAGCGCGCTTGCTGGGGCCGCAGTTCATCCTGGGATTTGAGGGGGTACAGCGCATGGACATCGAGCTGAATTGAAATTGAAGCCTTGCCCGGTGGAGGGCATGAAGTGAGGGACAAGTGAGCGCGGGCAAACCCATCGAGGTTGCAATCATCGGCGGCGGCTGTGCGGGCATGGCGGCGGCGTTCGAGCTGACTCGGCCGGAGCAGGACGGAAAGTATCGGGTCACCGTCTACCAGCAAGGGTTTCGGCTGGGTGGAAAGGGAGCTTCGGGGCGTGGCCCCGGCGACCGCATCGAGGAGCACGGCCTGCATCTGTGGATGGGCTTTTATGAAAACGCCTTCCGCCTGATGCGCCAGTGTTACGCGGAGCTGGGCCGTGACCCGCGCCAGTGCCCGATCGCGGACTGGAAGCAGGCGTTTGAGCCCGATCACTTCTGCGGGGTCACCGATCACACCCCAGACGGGCGCTGGTCGCCGTGGGTGGTGGCGTTTCCGGCCACCCCCGGCCTGCCCGGGGACGCCGATGCGCAGCGCTGGTCGGTGCGCGACTATCTGGGCCGCAGCACCACCCTGGTGCTCACTCTGCTGCGCGCCGTGCGCCCACGCTTTGAAAAGGCTGCGAGCAAGGGCGTAGCGCCCCCCAGCAGCGTTCCTGGCGATGATTCTTCCGGCACTGATCTGGCCGCGACCATGATGCGCTGGCTCCGCTACGGCGAGCTGGCGACCCTGGCCGGTCTGCTGCAGGGGCTCGAGCTGCTGGACGCGGTGGTGCGCAACCTGCCCGCGTATCCGCGCGAGCTGATCCTGAACTTCCACGAGGCCATCGCCGGTGCGGCGCGCGCGCAGCTGGCCACGCGCACGCAGGGCGACGATGAGCTCCGCCGGCTGTGGGAGATCATCGATCTGACCCTGGCGGTGGTGCGCGGCATCATTCGCTTCCAGCTGGTCAGCGATCCGCGCGGCTTCTCCGCCATCGATAACTACGATTGCCGCGAGTGGCTGAAGCTCAACGGCGCCTCCGAGAGCTCCACCAACGGCGCCTTCGTGCGCGCGCTCTATGATCTGGCGTTCGCGTATGAAGACGGTGACGTGAGCCGGCCGCGCATCGCGGCGGGCCAGGCGCTGCGCGGTGCCGTCCGGGCCTTCTTCACTTACCGCGGCGCTTTCTTCTGGAAGATGCAGGCCGGCATGGGCGACGTGGTGTTCGCCCCTTTTTATGAGGTGCTGGCGCGCAGGGGCGTGCGCTTCGAGTTCTTCCATCGCTTGACTCGGGTGGAGCTGGCGCCCGCTGCGCCCGGGGTGAGCCCGCACGTGCAAGCGCTGCACTTCGACCAGCAGGCGCGCGTGCCGGGCGATGCGCCCTATCAGCCGCTGGTGGATGTGCGCGGCTTGCCCTGCTGGCCCGCGGAGCCCGACTGGGCTCAGCTGGTGGATGGGGAGCGGCTGCGCGCCGAGGGCTGGCGCTTCGAGTCGCACTGGGATCGCCGGCGCGCCGGCACGAAGCGCCTGGAGGTGATGCGGGACTTCGACGTGGTGGTGCTCTCGGTGGGGCTGGGGGCGCTGCCCGAGGTGGCGGCCGAGCTGGCGCAGCAGAGCCCGCGCTGGCAGCGCATGTTCGAGACCTGCAAGTGCGTTGCCACCCAGGCCTTTCAGCTGTGGATGGACGTGGACATGCCGCAGCTGGGCTGGACCCAGCCGCAGATCAACATCTCGGGTTTCGTGGAGCCGTTTGACACCTGGGCGGACATGCGCCAGCTGATCCCGCAAGAGAGCATGTCACCGGCGCCGCGCTCGATCGCATACTTCTGCAGCGTGCTGCCGGATCCGCCCGCAGGCACCGACATCGCCAGCCCGCGTTACCCCGAGCAGCGCTACGAGGAGGTGCGAGCCAATGCCGTCCACTTCCTCGAGCGCTACGTGGTCAAGCTGTGGCCGCTCGCTCTCGACGAGCGCGGTCAGTTCCGCTGGGACACGCTCAACGTCAGCACGCTGCCCGTGAGCGAGGTTCCGCCCGCGGGAGCCGCGCGTTTTGCCAGCCAGTTCTGGACGGCCAACGTGAACCCGAGCGATCGCTACTCGCTCTCGCTGCCCGGGACCCTGGAGCACCGTGTTTCACCGCTCGATCGCAGCTTCGACAATCTCACGGTGGCAGGCGACTGGAGTGATTGCGGTTTCAACGAAGGTTGTGTGGAGGCTGCGGTGATGTCGGGCCGACTGGCGGCACACGCCATCTCGCAGCGCCCTCGCCTGGAAGAGATTGTGGGTTATGACCATCCTTGATCAGACGGCTCCGAGACCTGAAGGCAGCAACGTGGCGGAGGCGGGCGCGCGCGTGACGCGGCCTGCGCTGGAGCGGGACGCGCCCATTCGCAACTGGGCCACGCTGTTTGGGCCGGCGTGGGGTGCCACCGGGGGCGGGTCGGCAGGGGCTGGCAGTCCGCTGGCGGGCAGCGCCCTCGGAGGGAATGCACACGCGGGCTCCCCCCTCGCGGGGAATGCGATGGCCGGCATGGCGAACGCGGCAAATACGATGCTCGGCGCAGCCAGCCAGACGCTGGCGGACGCGGTGGGGCAGGGTTACCGCGTCATCAACGAATATTTGGCGCAAGGCCAGCGCCAGGCGGAGGCGCTGCGCTTTCCCGACTGGTCGAGCTTCTTGCCGGGCACCGGCGGCGCTGCAGCCAGCAGCGCGGGAGCCGCCAGCGCGGCCCAGCAGGAGCTGCAGCAGCAGCTCTTCCGGCGCTTGATGCAATACGGGATGGATTTCGCAGCGCTGTATTTTGAGATGTTGAGCCGCGCGGGCTGGCCCGCGCCGCCGGGTGGTGCCAGCGCGGGGGCAGGCACGCCGGCAGCGTGGACCGAGGCCTTCGCACGAGCCTATTCGCCGGCAGCCTGGGCCGGTGCTGCTGCGCCAAACGGCGCCGCCAGCTCGGGCACTAGCTCCGGCTCCAGCGCAAGCGGCACCTCCGCTGCCCCGCCGCCCGCCTGGCCCTTCCCGATGCCCTTTCCCTGGGCGCCGCCCGCAGCGGCCCCCGCCGCACCCAGCGCGCCTGAAGCAGCGGCGCCCAGCGCCGGTCCGGCGCCGGGAGCGCCCGTCTCGAGCGAGAGCCCCGATCGCGTGTTCGTCTCCGTTGCGTCACAGCGACGGGTGGAGTCCGTGCTAGAGCTGCGGCGCGGCTCGTGGAGCGCGCTGGCCGCGCACGCCTTGCGCCCCGAGGGGCATGAGGCGCCCGCGATCCGAGGTGTGACGATCGAGGCGCGGCCCGAGGAGAGTCTCCTGCGCGTGAGCGTGGTGGTGCCGGCAGAGCAGGGCCCTGGCGTGTACAACGGCATGATCGTCGATACGGCCTCGAATCTGCCGCGCGGCACGCTGACGGTGCGCGTGCTGGCGGGAGAGGGGGAATGAGCGCCGGGGATGTACGCGCCTGCTGACGTATCGGAAGAGCGCGCAGCCGTCCTGGCGACCGCGGCTCCCTGGGCTTCGGACACTGCCTCGGCGGCACCGGCGAGCCTGGTGAGCGCCGTGCTGGAGGAGTACGGCGCTATCACGCGCCGCGCGCTGTTACCGCACCTCGAGCACGGTGAGCCGCGGCGCTATCTGTACGGCCCCGCTGGCGACTACCCGCGCCGTTCCGGGCGCATGTTGCGCTCCAGCCTGCTCATCGCCTCGGCACGCGCCTTTGGCGCCGATCTGGAGAGCGCACTCAACACTGCCGTGGCGCTGGAGCTGATCCACAACGCCTTTCTCGTGCACGACGACGTGGAGGATGAAGGCCTGGAGCGCCGAGGCCGCCCCACGCTCAACGTGTTGCACGGCACTCCCATCGCCGTCAACGCAGGCGACGCGCTCGCCATCTTGAGCTTGCGCCCGCTGCTCGACAATCGCATCACGCTCGGGCCTCGGGTCGCGCTGCGTTTGCTGGAAGAGGTGGAGCGCACCGTGCGCGAGTCGATCGAAGGGCAGGCGCTGGAGTTGGGCTGGCGCAATGACAATGCCATCGGCTTGCGCGACGAAGACTACTTGCGGCTGGTGCTGCGCAAGACGTGCTCCTACACCACCATCTTTCCAGTGCGCGCCGGCGCGCTGATCGGCACGCGCGACGGGCTCGATCTCGATGTGCTGACCCGCTTTGGCTTCTTCCTGGGGGCGGCGTTCCAGATCCAGGATGACTTGCTGAATCTGGTGGGCGATCACGCACGCTATGGCAAGGAGCTGGACGGAGACATCTGGGAGGGCAAGCGGTCCTTGATGATGATCCGGCTATTTCAGTGCGCCACCCCCGCCGAGCTGGAGCAGCTGGCGGAAGCGTTGCGGCCATCGCGCGCGGGGCGCACGGCCGAGCAGGTAGCGTGGATCCGCGAGCGCATGCTGGCGTACGACTGCTTTGAATACGCTCGCCAGGTGGCGCACGGTCTGGCCGGCGCCGCGCAACACGAGTTCGAGCGCTGCTTCGCCCAGTTGCCCGACACGCGGGACAAGCGCTTTCTCGCGGACCTGGCCAGGTGGGTGCTGGCGCGGGATTGAGCCCCCGCGAGCTCGCTGCGCGCGGTCGCCGCGCTGAGCGCCCTTCTCACCCCGCTCACGCGCTGGCGGGGCGTGAGCGCAGATCCACGATCGTGTCCAGCAGCGTGCTGGCGAACGGGCGATTCTGATAGCAGAGCTCGCGAGCCGCCTTGCTGCAGTCGCAGTAGTTGAACAGGTTACCGTACTGGATCACGCTGCTGT
The DNA here is from genome assembly GCA_025937895.1 of Polyangiaceae bacterium. Taxonomy (GTDB): domain Bacteria; phylum Myxococcota_A; class Polyangia; order Polyangiales; family Polyangiaceae; genus SZUA-265. The sequence goes on from JAICQL010000010.1 coordinate 12,540, forward strand.
TCAGCTCCTCGAACGGGTGCTCCCAGTACAGCGAGGCATATTCGGACCAGAGCGCGGACAGCTCGGCCATGGGCCACGGCGCCGGCAGCGCGCGCGGCAACTGTGCCAGCTGACCCAGCTGGTCCAAGAGCTCGCGATAGCTGAGGTTCACCCCGGCGAGCAGGTACGATTCGCCTGACCGCGCTTGCTCCAGCGCTACCACATAGGCCACCGCCACGTCGCGCACGTCGGCGAAGGACAGACCACCGCGCAGGTAGAAGCGCATGCGGCCCTCCAGATAACCGCGCACCAGTCGCGTACTGGTACCGTACACGTCGCCCGGCCCGAGCACGTTGCCGGGCAGCAGCACGCACACGTCCTGGCCGCTGCCCGCGTACTCGAGCGCAAGTTGCTCGCTCTGCCGCTTGGACTCCACGTACGGATAGCGCAGATGTACGCGGGCACCGCCATTGCTCGACTCCGCGAGCGCGATGGGCTCCCGCGTGAGACCGATGGTGCCGATGCTCGAGGTGTGCAGTACCCGTAGCCTGCGTCGCGCCGCTGCTTCCAGCACGTTGCGCGTGCCGGTCAGGTTAACTCGAGTCAAACTGCCCTCGTCCCGGTTGCGCAGCGAGACCAGCCCGGCGACGTGTATCACCGCGTCCACCTCGGCCGTTGCACGCTCTAGCGAGTCCGACTGCAACACGTCCCCCTCCACGACATTCAGCGGGAGATCGGCGAGGTGGGCGAGGCGGCGCGGATCCCGTACCAACACCGTCGGACGATGCCCGGCGGCCACCAGGGCCCGCGTGATCCAGGTGCCCAGGAACCCAGTCGCGCCGGTGACGAGCGTGCGCATGTTGCCGGCATGCCACCGGGGCCTACTAGTGTCCAGCACCTGCAGAGGCCGAGCTCCACGCCGGGATCGGCCAGATTGCTTGCACGGCACGCTTTCAGTAAGCTGCTAGGGCCAGAAGCGAGCTGAAACAGTGGTCACCTGCGGCAAATGCCAGACGCTCAACGCGGACGACGCGGAGCTGTGCCAGCAATGCGCTCATGAGCTGGGCCGCGTGTGCACTGCTTGCGCCACGCGCAGCCCGCCGCAGGCCCGCTTCTGCTGCGGCTGCGGCGCGCGGCTAGCACCTGCCGGCGACCGGCAGGCGGCGGCCGCCCACCTGGTGGCCTGGCCAGCGGCTGAGCTGCGGCAGATCACCATCTTCTTCTGCGACGTGGTGGGCTCGAGCGAGCTCTCCAGCCGCCTCGATCCAGAAGACATCCATGCCTTGCTGCGCGAGTTTCACGGTGCATGTGCCGACATCGTGAATCGGCATCACGGCCACGTGGCGCAGTACCTGGGCGACGGCCTGCTGGCGTATTTCGGCTACCCGGTGGCCATGGAGGATGACGCACGCGGCGCGGCGCGGGCGGGCCTCGAGATCGTGCAGCAAGCGTCGCTCATCGTGCTCCCGGCGCTGCGCCGGGAGGGCATCCAGCTGCAGGTGCGGGTTGGCATCCACACGGGCCGGGTGGTGGTGGGCACCGTGGGCAACGAGGGGCGGCATGAAGCGCTGGCTCTGGGTGAGACCCCCAACATTGCAGCCCGCGTGCAGGCGCTGGCGCAGCCCTCGACCGTGGTGGTCACAGACACCACCCGGCAGCTGCTCGGGGAGCAGTTTCGATGCGCGGAGATCGGTAAGCACGAGCTGCGCGGTTTCCGCCAGCCCATGCGCCTGTACCAGGTGGTGGCGGCCGAGGCGGCCAGCAGCGCTGCGGTGGACACGGCGCCCAGCTCCGGCCCCTTCGTGGGGCGCGGCCGCGAGCTCGCGCAGCTGCAGGAGCGCTGGCACGGCTCCGAGGCGGGCGCCGTGCGGCTGGTGTGCGTGCTGGGGGAGCCCGGCATGGGCAAGTCGCGCCTGCTGCGCGAGTTTACGCGCTCCCTACGGCCAGAAGGCGTGACAGTGCTCGAGGGGCACTGCTCGCCGTATCACCAGGGCAGCGCGTTCCATGCCCTGGCGCAGTGTCTGGAGCAGGATCTAGGGGTGGCGCAGGACAGCGGCGCCGAGCACAAGCTGCGTGCCTTGCAGGAACTGCCGCAGGCTGACCCCGAGCGGCGCGCGCTGCACGTGCGGCTGCTGGCGGGGGTGCTGCGCATGCCCTTGCCGCCAGACTTTCCCGCGGTCGAGCTGCCGCCCCCCGAGCTGCGGCGCGCCACCTTCGAGGCCTTGCTGGGCTGGTTGGCGGCGCGCCGCAGCCCTACCCTGATGGTGCTGGAGGACCTGCAGTGGGCAGATCCCTCCACGCTCGAGTTTCTGGCGCACTTCGCGGGCGTACCGACGGGCGAAGCGCGGCTGTGCGTGGTCACCGCGCGCCCGGAGCTGGAGCTGGCGGTGCTCGCGCTGGAGCGCACGGAGTCGCTGGTGCTGCAGCGGCTGAGCGCCGATGACACGGAGCTCGTGGCGCGGCATCTGGCCGGGGAGCGCCGGCTGTCCGAGCCCTTGCTGGAGCGCCTGGTCGCCAAGGGGGAGGGCAATCCGCTGTTCGTCGAGGAGATGACGCGAGCGCTGTTCGGCTCGGACGCGCTGAGCGAAGACGAGCTCAACCTGGCGCCGGCAGTGTCCGCCGACCAGCTCATCCCGACCACCCTGCAGAACACGCTCACCGCGCGCCTGGATCTGCTGGGCAGGGCCAAGCCCACCGTGCAGCTCGCCGCCGTGCTGGGCCGCGAGTTCCGGCGCGAGGTGCTGGAAGAGGTGTGGAAGTCGGTGTTCTTGCTGTCCGATTTCGAGCTGGAGCGCGATCTGCGGCAGCTGATCCGCAGCAACCTGCTGTACATGCGGCAGGACGCCAACGGCATCGAATACGGCTTCAAACACGCGCTGCTGCAGGATGCTGCTTATCAGTCGCTGCTGCGCACGCGGCGCCGCGAGTATCACCGTCGAGTGGCAGATGTGCTGCGCACGCGCTTTTCCACCCAGGCAGAGCTGAGCCCGGATCTGCTGGCGCAGCACTACTCGGCGGCGGCGCAACCCTGGCTGGCGGTGGAATACTGGGAGAAGGCGGGTCGCCAGGCGGCGGCGGTGGTGGCGCACCAGGAGGCCATCGGCCACTACCGCGCGGCGCTCGACTCGCTCTCGCTGATCGAGCCTTCGCACCGTCGCTCCGCAAAGGAGACCGATCTGCTGATCGCGCTGGGCGTGCTGTACATCCAAACCAAAGGCTTTGCCTCGCCGGAGGTGGAGCAGACCTACCGGCGCGCGGTGGAGCTGTGTGACGAGACCTCGGAGACGCCGCTGCGCGTGCTGTATGGGTTGTGGGCCGTCAACCTGGTGCGCAGCGAGCTCGAGCCCACCTCGCGCCTGGTTCGGCACCTGGAGCGCTGGCTGGCCTCCGATGACGTCTCGACCCGACTCGTCTGCCATGCGTGCCTGGGCAACTGGCACTTCTATCGCGGCAACTACCCGGCCGCACGCGAGCACCTGGAGCGTGCCACGGCGTTGTGTGACTGGGGTAACCCGCGGCGCCAGCACGAGCAGTTACTGCGCGAGCACGGCTTCGAGGGCTTGCTGTATGGCCCGCTGTACCTGGCGTGGTGTCTCGCCAATCAGGGGGATCCTGGTCGGGCGGAGTCGACCTGGCAGGTTGCGCAGGGCCTGGCCGAGCGCATCGGAGATCCTTACGCGCTGGTGATGGCACGCGCCTTCGGCGCCACCGTGCATCATGCCCTCGGCAACGTGGACAAGATGCAGGAGCTGGCGGACCAGGTGCTGGAAGAGGCGAGCAAGAAGGGCTTCTCCTTCTGGCTGGCCACGGCCCAGGTAACCAGCGGCTGGGCGCTAGCCATGCGCGGTGCTGCGGATCGCGGCATCCCCCGCATCGAGGAGGGCTTGCGCATGTTCCGCACCATCGGCGCGCGCATGCCGTATCCCTATTACCTGTCGTACCTGGCCGAGGCGCATGCCGTGCTCGGCCAGCTGGATGCGGCAGACGCTGCGCTCGACGAGGCGCTGTTGATGTCCGCCAGCAACGTGGACTGCAACCACGAGCCCGAGCTGCTGCGACAGAAGGCTGCCCTGTGCACGCGGCGCGGGCAGAGTGAGCGCGCCATCGAGCTCCTGTCGCGGGCGCGCGAGCTGTCGGCGGCTCAGGGCTGTGTGCTCGTGGAATGGTCCGTCGCGGAGGAGCTGGCCCTGAGCCTACTGGCCGCAAACCGCGCGGAAGAGGCCAGCAGCGTGCGGCAGCATGGCTCGTGCAGCGACGCCGAGGCGCGCGTGCTGGAGGAGCTGTACCAGCGTCGCCGGGCGTTGCTGGCAGCGCAGCTGCCCTGAGCTCGGCGCGTCACTGCCACGGCAGCGCGCTGGGCGTGCCGTCGGGCAGCTCGACCTGAACGGGGGCCATCGAGAACGGGGCGATGAGCCGCAGCGGGCCGCTGCCAGTGTTGATGAGCTGGTGCACGTCGTTGCGCGGCAGCAGCACGGTGTCGCCCGAGCGGAAGCGGGATTCGGTGCCGTGCATCATCAAGGGTGCCTTCGCCTGCACTACCACGACCTCTTCGCAGTCGTGACGGTGCGGGGGAGTGGCGCCGCCGGGCTCGATGCTCTGCGACCAGACCTCGAGGCTGTGCATGCCGTGCTGGGGGGCCGGCGAGGGTCTGATGGGCGATGCCGGGCAGCATGCCGGCGACGGGGTGGAGTGGGAATGGATATGGGTCATGGCGCTCTCCCATGATGTACGTCCCTCACACGAGCCCGTGGTCGAGAGGCCCCTGGGCCCAGGTAACGCTGCCCATCTTAGCTCGCGCTAAGAGCGAGCTTGCGTAGCTTCGTGGGGCGCTCCCGGCGGGCGGGGTGCAACGGGCCCTCGGGCGTTAAGGAGACCAGCTCTCCTCAGCGGGGCAACTTGCAAGGCAGGGGGCGTCTGTAGCTGCCGGCGATCCGCCCGCTTTCTACAATTTCCGTTCGCAAGGGGCTGCGTATGCGGGCGCTGGTACGGGCGCTTCGTGCCGCTTCGCGAGCTGGCGAGCAAGCAGGCTCGATGAGCCTTTCACAGGAGGCAGCAATGACGAGCGCAAGAACGGAGTGGGAACCCACGGCATCTCCGCGGGCCAAAAATGCTGGTGGCCGGGCACGGTCCGCCGCCGTTTCATCCAGCTCATCCAGCTCATCCAGAGCAGCAGCGGCACAGGAGCTGAGCTTCGCTCGCCTGGACGGCTTGCACCTGAAGCTGCGCAAGACAGGAGCTGGACGCTACGCGCTGGGCGTGGACTTCGAGCTCAGCGGCGATGGGGTAAAGCTCGGAGCCGCAAAGCCGCAGGCGGATGAAGCGCCCGAGCTCGAAGAGAGCTCGCCGGGGCTGATGCAGGCGTCTGCTGGCACGGACGAAGAGGCGCTCGGCCTGGCCGAGGAGGAGGCCCTGTTGGCCGCCGATGATGGCGAAGAAGGCCTGGCCATCGAAGATGAAGGGGACGAGGAGGGGGAGCTCTTGACCTCCGCCGGTGAGACCTTTGCCGGCGACCTCGAGCAGAGCGAGAGCGCGCAGGAGCCGCGCTGGCCCAACAGGCTTCCGGTGCCGGACGGGGTCCTGGAGATCTCGCAGGCCCCCGCACTCTTTGAAGAGACAGCCGGCGACGAGGAAGAAGACGAGGCGGGCCTGCTGGGCGCCGAGGAGGCCGACCCAGCGCTGCAAGCGGTGGAGAAGATGCTCGCCGAGGCCAGAAAGAGCATCGGCCTGGGCGAGAGCCCGCCCGGCTCCAACCACAACAAGATCACCGTCTGGTACAACAAGAACATCGCCAAGATCGGCAATGGGCCCTGGTGCAACATGGCCGTGACGTATTGGGCCGGGCACAGCACGAATCTGCCTGCCATCCTGGCAGGCAAGAACATCGGGTACGCCTACACCGTGGCCCATGCCCAGAAGTTCAAGAAGAAGGGCCTCTGGCACACCGGGGTGGCGGGGATCAAGGCGGGCGACGTCGTGTTCTTCGACTGGAAGGGCTCGCACTCCATCGCGAACGTCGACCACGTGGGGGTCGTCGAGAAGGTGGAGGGCAAGAAGATCATCACCATCGAGGGCAACACCACCGGCAACAAGTGCCGCCGCGTGGTGCGCGATGCGAAGTTCATCGCCGGCTACGGCCGCCCTGCCTACGGACAGTAGCGGACATCTGGCGCAGCGGCTGCAAAGGCTCTTTCCAGGCTGCTATGGCGACGATGAATTCAATGAACGGCGGCGCGCTCTGGCCGCGGACCGCGCGCGAGCCCGGCGGGCAGCAGCTGCCTGCCGGCTTCGAGGAGGCGGAGCTCGAGCTGCGCCAGCAGCCGGCGGGGCACTGGAGCATGGCGCTCGAGCTCGGGCTTGCCCTCGACGAGCCCGCCAGTGACTCCCTCCAGGAGGGGCTCGCGGAGCCGGCGGCGGATACGCTCCTGCCGCTGGCAGCTGCCGCGCCACGCCCTCCGTGGAAGTTCGAGCGCAAAGCCTTCTACCAGGGCTACGCCAGGGTGTTCTCGAAGCTCGATGCCCGGCAGACCGAGGGCTTGAACGAGCTGCTCGGCGCCGCCGAGGCGGACACCGAGCTGACTGACCTGCGCTGGCTGGCGTACATGCTGGCCACCGTGCAACACGAGTGCGCGGGCACCTGGCGGCCCATCGAGGAATACGGCAAGGGCGCGGGGCGGCCCTACGGCAAGCCGGTGGTGGTGGTCGACCCGCAGGGAAAGAAATATCGCAACGTCTACTACGGCCGCGGCTACGTGCAGCTCACGTGGAAGAGCAACTACGAGAAGCTGGGCAAGTTGCTCGGCAACCGCCTGCTCTACGAGCCGAAGCTGGCGCTGCAGCCAGTGATTGCTTACCGCATCATGTCCCTGGGCATGCGGCGCCGCCTGTTCACGGGCAAGAAGCTCGGCGACTACCTGCGGCAGGGCAAGACGGACTACGTCAACGCGCGCAGGATCATCAACGCGCTCGACCAGGCGCAGAAGCTGGCGAAAAACGCGGTGCAGCTGGAGAAGCTGCTGCGCAGCAGCCTGGTGTCTGAGGCCAGGCAGCCAGCTGGCGGCCTGCTCGCGAGCACGGCCGTGGCGGCGGGCAAGGCTTCGGCGCAGTACCAGGATGAGTCGAAGTGGCTCGCGATGTTCGACGGCAGCCCCCGCCTGAGCTGGGACGGGCTGGAGCTCAATCGCAAGGCAGAGCGCTCACAGACGGCCGATGGCTTCAACATTCCAGTGAAACACGAGCCGCAGCTGTTGCGCTGGAGCAAGGGCGACGCCAGCACCCTGAAGTGGCGCCCGCAGGGCATCACCGGTTCTCGTGAAGCAGGGAGCCCGGAGCGAGCGCGCTGGCTCGTGATCAGCTGGTACGGCAGGAAAGAGGCCGACAACGCCCAGCGTGGCGCGCGCATCTCGCTGCTGGACTATGTGCCCGATTCGCCTTCTCACCTGAGGTACCGGCACGTGCTCCTGGTCCAGAACGCTGCCAACCGCGAGAACCCCGAGCTGTTCCACCTGCCGGATGGCGCACCCGCGTACCAGCAGCACGCCGGCTTTGCGCCGGTCACGGTCCATGCCGGCGGCATCGCGTGGGTGGGCAACCTGCTGTATGTGGCCGACACCACGCTTGGCTTGCGAGTGTTTGATCTCACTCGCCTGCACCCGGCCGTGGAGGATTCGACCGGCAACCGTTGCGGCCGCGAGGGCGGCGCGATGTATGCCTTCAACTATCGCTACGTGTTGCCGCAGGTCGGCTACTACCGCATGAAGGGCACCGCGCCGCACTCCTTCGTGTCCGTCGGCTCCAGCGGGGACGAGCGCTGCTTGTGGACGGGCCAGTATCTACAAAAGGCCACGCAGGGCACGCCGATGCTGTTCGCGTGGCGCTTGCAACCCGATGGGCACATCGAGACCAGCGGCCCACTGGCAGAGCTCCAGCCCAACGACGGTGGCGGGCGCGCCTACAACATGCAGGGTGCGTATCATGCGGCGGGTGCCAGCTGGCTCTCCGTCACCGGCCGCTCCGCGTACAAGGGCTCCACGGCGCGCCTGATCACGCAGGCCGAGAAGGCCAAAGGCGTGCGCTGGCGCTGGCCACATGGCGCCGAAGACCTGTACCTGGAGGCAGACACCAACACGCTCTGGTGTCTCACCGAATATACGGCGGGCGAGAGCCCGGGCGAGCGCTTCGTGTTTGGGGCCAGCTTGCCCAGCTACGGCGCCAACCTGCACCCCGCGGCGTGAGCGGCTGCGCGGACCGCGGCCTCAGGGCTTGTCGGGAACGCGCCCGAGGGTGAGGACGAAGACACTATCGGCCAGCGCCACCACCTCGTGCCGGACCCGTGCTTGCAGCATGAGCAGGTGCCCCGCCGGCAGCTCCAGCGCGCGTTCCGGCAGCTCCAGCCGCAGCTTGCCGGAGAGGACCTGGACGGTGGCGGTCTCCAGCGCCACGTGCTCCGCCATGCGGCTGCCCGCGCTCATGACGATCAGCACCACCCGCAGATCCGGCAGGCGCACGAGGGTGCGCGCCGTGTGCCCATTCTGAGCCAGCTCGGGCTCCGTGCGCATTTGTTGCTCGAGCGCGAGCAGATCAAACTCCACGCCTTGCTCCGACGCCTCGGGCGGATGCCGCATGATGACTCCTGTTCCTCTGGGCTCGAGCGCCCAGCTCCAGTTTGTAGCTGGAATGCGCCTGCGGCGCCATGCGCCGGGCCGTCGCGCCCGGGCCATGGTTCATCTTTGCCTCACTCACCGCTGCAGCTGTGCACCCGCGCGAGTGGTGCACTAGAGCAAGGAGGTGGGCCGCAGGAAGGCTTGGACAGGCGCTCGGCTGTACACGATCGGTCACTCCACGCGCACGCTCGAGGAGCTGGCCAGCCTGTTGCGCGGCTTCGAGGTGGGCATCCTGGTCGATGTGCGCAGCTTTCCTCGCTCGCGCAGCAATCCGCAGTTCAACACGGATGTTCTGCCCGACGCTCTGCGGCCCTGGGAGCTGCGCTACGCGCACCTGCCCAAGCTCGGCGGCCGGCGGCGCGCGCGCCCGGATTCGAGCAACACCGGCTGGCGCAACACCAGCTTTCGTGGCTACGCCGACCACATGCTGACGGCCGAGTTCGAGGCGGGGCTCTCCGAGCTGCAGCAGCTGCTCGAGCAGGGGACACCGGCCTTGATGTGCGCCGAGGCGGTGCCCTGGCGCTGCCACCGCTCGCTGATCGCCGATGCGCTCACCGCCCGCGGCGCGCAGGTGATTCACCTGACCGGAAACGCGCGGGCTGCGCCGCACCGCATGACGCCATTTGCGCTGGTGGAAGGCGGGCGGGTCACGTATCCGGGCACGCCGCAGCTGCCGCTGGAGCTCGAGCGGTCGTGAGCGCTCCGCCCTAGACTAGGCAGGCAGGATGTAGCGGCGATCGATCGCGTCGCGGATGCGGCTGACGCTCTCGGCCATGGTCAGGCCGCGGGTTTGTTCCACGTCAGCAACTTCGCGCGCCAGGTCGTCGTCCTTGATCGCCTCGCGCAGCCACCTGGAGTAGTCCCCCGCGTGCAGGTGAAAGCGCCAGGTGTCCTCGTCCACGCCAGCGGCGAGGTCGCAGAAGGAGGCCAGGTTGACCGCCCGCAGCCGCAGCTGCCCGCGCGGCCCGCGAAAGATGAAGCTCTTGTGGCCCAGGTTGCCCTCCGCGTATTTGCGCAGGTGGCGCAGCCGCTCACCCCGCGCCGGCACGCTCTTGGCCTCGATCAGCTCTCCTGCCGCTGACCGCTGCCAGATCACCACGTCGTCTCGGCCTCGCTGCCGCGGCCGGCTGGGCAGGGGCGGAGCGGCGAGATCGAGCGCCGTGGCAAACTCCTGGAGCGTGAGCTCCGGCAAGGGGCCCGCCACCACCAGCGTGTCTGCCAGCTCCAGCACGGAGCGCGCCACCTCCCGGGGCCGGTGAGTGATGAAGATGGCCTCGCCCAGCACTTTCGGCAAGGTGAGCCCGGCCAGACCCCAGCCCGCGGGAAACAGATGGTGCACCTCGTCGATGACGATCCAGTGAGGGCGGCCCGTGCGGGCGCGCATCGCCAGCAGCCGCGGCACCAGCTGCCCGAAGTAGTCAGGCCGCTCTCTGAGCGAGATGCCCAGCAGATTCACCACCACGTTCATCGCCGGATCTGCCAGCACGTCGAGCACCTCTTCCAGGAGCGGCGCCCGCGAGCGCGTGCCCAGGGTCACCAGCTGATCGAGCGTGCCGTAGTCCCCCTCGGGGTCGATGATGCAGAGCTGGAAGTTTCTCTCGATGAAGCGCTCGATCAAGCCTGTGGCAAAGGTCGACTTGCCAGCGCCGGAGCGCCCGGAAATGAGGATGTTCTGACCATAAGCGCGGAACGTGACCGGGCTGCCGTCCTCCAGCAGGGCCAGAGTCAGCGCCTCGCCGGTGCCGCCCGGGCTGCGGCTGGCGAGGTCATCCGCGATGAGCTCGTCGATGAGCTCCACGGCGCCCGCCTCGGCGGCGCTCCGCGTCGTGAAGTCGACGGCGGCCCTGAGCGAGCCCACGGCGCTGGCCACCGCCACCGAACACTCACAAGCTTGCAGGAACGAGTGATCGTTGTCGCCACTGCCCATGCCCACGACCTCGTGAAAGGAGAGCCCGAGCCTGCCGAGCGCCCACCCGAGCCCGGTGGCCTTGTTGACCCCCGAGGGCAGCACCATCACCGCCTGGCGATTGAACACAATCTGCAGCTCCAGATTCAGCTCGGAGATACCGCGCAGCACCTGCTCTTCGCGTGGGCGCCAGGTGGCGAGGATGCGCCGCCCCACGGTCAGGGGCGTGACTCCCTGCCGCTTCAGATGCTCCGTCAGGGCTGGGGGAACCGGCTGGCACAGCTCGACGAGCTCGCGCGTGGCGGGCCAGTACACCACGGCGCCGTTCTCCAGCACCACCGCGCTGAACAGCTCCAGCTCGGGACAGGAGCGCTTCAGATCCTCCAGCGTGCGACCTGTCGCCAGGATGCAACGGCGCCCCGTGGAGCGCAGCCGCTGCAGGGCTGTGATGACCGCCCCGCTCAGCCGCTCGTTGCTCGCCAGCGTGCCATCGTAGTCACAGGCAAGTGCCAGATATCGCATGCTACTGCTCCTAACGCTGTCAGGTCCGCGCTCCAGGCGGCTCTGCTTGGCGCATCGTGCCGCCCCACCGGCAGCGCAAGCCCCGGAATGCGCCCCGCATACCGCTGAGGAGGTACGGATGTTGCTAGCTCACTCCAGCATACCTCGCGGCGCGAGCCCTGGCGCAGCACGATGGGAGTTTCCAGATGTCGGATGACGATAAGCTCTACCCGCAGGCTACGCGGGAAACCTCGGAGCTCCGGGAGCGCCTCGCGCCCGGGCCCGCCGAGTCATTTCGCAACTTCAGCAAGAGCGTCTTTGCGGACGGGGCACTGCCGGCGAAGACGAAGCAGCTCATCGCCGTGGCAGTGGCGCACGTGACGCAATGTCCCTATTGCATCAGGGGCCACACGAAGGCGGCGCTGCGGCACGGTGCCACCGCGGAGGAGCTGATGGAGGCGATCTGGGTTGCGGCGGAGATGCGCGCCGGTGGTGCCTATGCGCACTCCACGGTGGCTCTGGACGAGATCGCGCGGCACGGCACGGGTCGCTGAGCGCGCCGAGGCTTCAAAGGGCCCCGAAGTCATGGAGAGTGCCGTGTGGCAGAGGCTCGGCCCCCCTGAACCCGAGCTCAAGGCTTTGCGCTGGCGTCGTCTCGTGGTGGGCGCGAGCCGCTGCTGCGATCCTCATTGTCACGCACGAGGCGCGCCAGCGAGCGCACGAAGGCAGCTACCCACGGGTTGCGATCGAGCTCGAGGGTGAGCGCCTTGCCGGTGATGAGCTTGAGGGTGACCTCGTCGACCGCCTTCACCGTGGCGCTGCGGGTGCCACCGGTGAACACCGCCATCTCGCCGAACACCGCGCCCGCCGACAGGCGACGGATCAGCGTCTCCTTGCCGTCGATGAGCTTGTACACGTCGCACGAGCCGGACTCGATCAGGTAAGCGGTGTCGCCGCCTTCGCCCTCGGTCACGATGGCCTGCCCGGGCGCGTACACGCGCGTCTCGAACCAGCCGCCGCCGTCTAGGAACTGCTCCAGCTCGGCGCGCAGCGCAGTCACCGTGGGGTAGCGATCCTCGCGGCGCGGGGCCAGCGCCTTGCCGGCGATGCGGCACAGCTCGGGCGGCAGCTGCGGCCAGATCGGGCTGTGCGTGGGGCTCGTCCAGGGGCGGCTGTTGCTCTTGCCCACGAGCAAGCGCTGGTTATTTGGCGGCTCGCCCACCAGGATCTCGCACAGGATGCCGCCCAGGCCGAACACGTCGGTGCGCTCGTCGATCTCGTCGAGCAGCCCGAACATCTGCTCCGGCGCCATGTAAGCGGGCGTGCCGCGCGCCTGACCCGACTCCAAGGTGTGGCCCTCCGAGCGCACGAGCGAGTCATGATCGTTGGCGGGCTCGCTGCTGGCGCTCTCCCCCGAGGGCGGCGGCGCCGTGCTGCGCGAGCCGGAGAGCCCGGCAGCGGGTGGAGCCGAGCTGCGCGCGCGGTCGGTCATGAGCAGCGCCATGCCCCAGTCCATCAGGTAGATCTGGCCGTGATCGCCCACCATCACGTTCTCGGGCTTGATGTCGCAGTGGATGACCCCGCGCCGGTGGGCGAAGGAGAGCGCGTCACACAGGCGCAGCACGATCTGCACCAGGTAGCGCAGGCGATCGAGCGGCTGCGCCGGCTGGCGCTCCCTGCGCAAGAGCTCCGCCAGGGTCTTGCCCGCGATCCACTTCATCACCAGGAAAGGGCTGCGCTCGCCATCGCCGAAGTCATAGATGGGGACGATGTTCGGGTGATCGAGCTGCCCGGTGACCCGAGCCTCCTGCGCGAACTCGGCCAGCACCCGCTCGTCGCGCTCCAGGTCCGGGCGCAGCACCTTGATCGCCACCTTGCGCCCGATCACCGGATCGCGCGCGCCCAGGATGACCCCGACGCCGCCGCGATTGATCTCGCTCAGCCAGCGATAGCGCTCCGCGGACTCACCCAGCTGCGCTGCCCCCACCGCGTTGTCTTCTTCGTCCGGCACTGCTTCTTCCGCCACTGCTACGCCTGAGCTCTAGTCCGACTTGTCGAGTGTTTCGCGATCTTCACTGCTTTGCTCGGGGCGCTGGCTCGAAGCGAGTGCGCGCATGGCAGCGCAGCAGCGATGATGCGCGCATGGTAGCCGCTGGCGCTCTCGCGATCGCAGCAAAAAGGCGGCAAGTGACCGGTCCCGTGGCCTGCCTTCGCGCGCGGCGCGCCAGACGAGCCTTGCGGCGCGATCGGCCGAATGCTGAGCGCGGGGCGCCAGAGCTGCGCCTGCAGCACCGCCAGCATGGCCGGAGCGCGATCAGAAAACAGCGAGCGCAAAGGCCGCCGTAGCCGGTGCGGCGCGCCCGGTGCCGACAGCTCCCCCGCGCTCACACGGAACGCCGTGACCGCGCTGGCCTCGAGCCGCGACACGTGCACGAAGAGCTCACCCACGTCTGCATCCGCGAGCTGCGAGCCGGGAGCCGCTGCCGGAGGCGCACGCATGCGCCCGGGAGGACCGAGCTCACGAGAGCAGCTGCGGGGAGGGCAGGTAGCTGCGCGGAGGGCAACGGCAGGCCCAGAGGCAGCCGGGGGACGGGTATCCGCCGACCCTCGAGCGTGCTACGCGAGGCGGACCGGAGCGATGCTGGCGAGACGGATCGAGCAGTTGCGGCAGCGGCGCTGGGCTCCGGCGTGTTTGGCCAACCTGCGGCTCTTGCTCGGCTTCGCCTTTATCCCCGCGGGGCTGAAGAAGGTGTTGCGCCAGCCGTTCACGGCGCCGGACAGCACGGGCCCGTTTCACGAGTTCCTGCACGCCTTTCACGCCACGGGCTTCTTCTACCAGTTCGTGGGGCTGCTGCAGTTAGTGGTCGCCCTTTTGCTGCTGTCCCAGCGCTGGGCGTGGCTGGGCGCTGCGCTGGCCTTGCCGCTGCTCACGGCCATCCTCGTGTTCTGCTGGAGCACGGCCGTGTATCCCACGGCCACGGTGGTGAGCCTGATGTTCCTGGGGCTGCTCGCCTCGTTGCTCTGGGACTTACCGCGCTGGCAGCGTGTGCTGATGCCAGAAGACAGCGCTGCGGGCAGCGTGCATCCTGCACACGATCCTCGGCCCTGGCAGGCTTCGGCCGTCGCCATCGCGCTGCTCTATCTCGCGGCTTGTGTACTCGCGGGCGGAGTGTACCGCCCGCGAGGGGCCGATTGGGGGCAACCTGCCTTTTATCTGCTGGTGGTGATCGGGCTCACGCCGCTCGTCGCCTGGGGGTTCGAGTGGCATGCGTCCCGGCGCGCGGGCGAGTGAGTGCCCGCGCGCGCCTGTAGTTGAGTCGGCAGGGTGGCTGGCAAGGCCGCACCGCTGAGCGATGAGCCCTCGGCCACGCGGAACGTGCCGGCGATTCGCTCGACATAGCTCGGGGATGAGCCTGGTCACTGGCGACGAACCAAGGTTGCCTCGAGGTACACGGAATCCACGTCAACTGCGGGGTTGGTTGAGTCAAACTGCCCGTCATCCATGCGGAGATTGGTGAAATCGCCGCGCAGCTCGTACGAAAAACCACGAGCGTCGGCTGCCGTGATCGTGGCTATCCGCGTAGCACCAGCAAGCGGAGAGATGTAGCTATCGGCGAATGGGAACGAGCCGATGTCCTCCACCGTCAGCTCTCCAGCCAAGTCCATTCCCAGCGGGCCGCCGTTGTTAGTGATGACCAAGGTAATATCGAGCTCGGTGTCGTCATCGCTGGCAGTTCCCGCCCAATTCCCCATCACGTTGAACGATGGCTGTAGGCCAAGCGCAGCACCCGTTGGATCGCCATCGCTCCCGCATCCAGCAAAACACATGGCAGCCGTCATCAACCAGACGGCGCGAGTACCCACCATTTGCTCCTCCCTCGAGGCTCACTGCGAGCCAGGGGGTGAAAACTAGTCGCCAAGCCGCCCGTTGTCGACCATGACGATGCTGCTGGGCGGGGCGATGGTGAGGCTTTCGCTTCGCTCCGTGGCGGGAGGACGTCAGCTCTCGACTCTGGGCTGGTGGCCTCGACGTGCTGGAGCGGTCGTTCACCTTACCCCGGCTCACGCCGCGGCCAAGAAGCACTGCCGGTAGGCTCGGTGCCGTCAACTACGGTGCCTTCGTGACGGCGCTGGCCCGCACCGTCGGCCACTTCCGCGGCGAAGGGGCGTGCACGGTGAGCCGGCTGTAGCGGCAGGCGATCAGCGACGCCCGGTGCGCCGGGAGTGTCCTGTCAGCTTGGGAGGCCCCGTTAACAGGCGATCTGCCGGTGCCGGGCGCTGGCCACCAGGAATGCGCCAAACGCCAGGAAGCCCAGCGCCACCACGCCGAGCAGCACTTGACCTGCGCCGGAGTGCGCGATGTCGAGCAGGGCCTCGCGCACGCCGCGCGTCTGGCCCGGATCGTGAGCGAGCGCCGCCCGCACCAGGCTGATGCCGATGATCGGAAAGACCACGCCGCGGGCGCTGTAGCCCACCTGGCCCATGCGAGTCACCAGGCGCTGCTGTCGGGGTGACATGCCTTGCCAGTCAAACTTCTCGAGGAACTTCTTGCTGTACGCCTGGTGGAACTGCGCGAGCCCCGCACAGATGATGGCGGAGCCCACCGCGCCAATCAGCGCGGCCCCAAACGGCTGCTCCAGGATCTTGCCGATCCAGCTGCGTGCGCCATCCCCGCTCTGTGGCTGGCCCAGTGCCATCTGAAGCACGGCCACGGCGAGCGCGCCGTTGGCAAGGCCGCCAGCTACCGCCCCGACGCGTTTTGCCAGGCCCTTGCCGTCGCGCCCGTCATGCTCGGCATCTTTGATGCCGGAGATGATCCGCCACACGGCGTAGCCAGCCAGCCCGACGGCGAGCAACACGAGCAGGACCTGGCCAAAGGGCTGCCGCTCCACGACGTGCGCAGCCTCGCGCCCACCGGCGATTTGCCCGCCCGTGCCCAGCGCAACCTGCAGGGCCAGGGCCCCCATCAAGCCGTACAGCAGGCCCTTGGTGAGGTGCCCGAACCGCGCCCCCTTCTCGATCCAGCCTTTGGACGTGTCCACTCGACCACCTTTGTCACGAGCACGCCGCATTGCGCCGGCGCTGCACCGCGCAGGATTGCATCACGCATGCCAGCCTTACCGGCCCCGCACATCTGCGGCGGCCTCTCCGTTCCGCCGGTGCGCTGCGCAAGCTCGAGCGCGCCACCCGGGGCACCCTCCGCCAGGGCGCCTCGGTGCTCGTGGCGCCGGCGTGTCAGGATGGTCTCGGCAGCCGTGCTCGGCCCTGCCCGAGCGCAGCCTCGTGCGCTCTGCGCGGCCCTCAGTGCGCGGGCTCGACCGCGGCCGTGTGCCGTGTCTCACCCGAGCGGTCCAGCGCCAGCTTGAACAGCACCGGACCGACCATCTCGTTCAGCGCGACGCAGGCGATGACCAGCGAGCGGAAGCCCTCGCCGAACTCGGGGAAGGCGCGCACGATGACGACGCTGAGGCCGAGGGTGAGCCCGGCCTGCGAGATCAGGGGCGACCAGCCCCAGCGGCGCAGCACGGGCTCGTCATTCGCCAGCTTGCTGGCCCAGCGTGACGTGGTCACCACCACCAGCGCACGCGCGCTGCACAGCGCCAGCGCGATGGGCCAGAGCTGGCGCAGGAGCGGCAGATCGAGGTGCGCGCCTGCCGTGGCGAAGAACACCGTGAACACCACGCCGCTGGTCTGCTCCACCGCGTGCAGCAGCTTGTCGCCCTGCAAGGTCAGGTTCTGCACCACGAAGCCCGCGGTCAGGAAGGACAGCAGCGGATCGATGTGGATGTAGCGCATGAACTCGGTCAGGCCGAAGCCGAGGCCCAGCAGGACCAGGAGCAGGTTGCCGCCGACCAGGCGCAAGTAGGCGGCCAGCACCAGGCCCAGGGTGGTGCCCACGGCGATGCTGCCCACGATCTCGTGGCCGAGGTCGCGCAGATCGTCCACCGAGACGCCGCCGCCGCTCATCACCGGGCGGACCGCCACGATCACGCAGGCCATCAGCACCACCACCACCACGTCGGAGGCCATGACGTGGGCCAGCGAGCAGGTGGCGAGCGGACCCTTGGCGCGCGTCTGCGAGAGCACGCCCAGGCAGGCCGAGGGGCTGCGGCTGACCCCCAGGGTGCCCCACAGGAGCGCCACCGAGATCAGCCCGGACAGCGCCAGGCCCTGGGTGAAGGGCACGAAGCGCGAGAGCGCGAGGAAGACGCAGGTCAAGGTGACCATGCCGATCGCGCTCTGCAGAAAGATTGCGTAGCCGATGCTGCGGCCCACGGCGCGCACGGTCTGCACGCGCAGCTCTGCGCCGCCGCCCAGCGCGATCAGCGCCAGGGCCAGGGTGTTGACGGGCGAGAGGCGCTCGACGGTGTCGTGATCCACCAGGTGCAACAGGTGGGGGCCGCCGATGATGCCCGCCAGCAGGTAGCCGGACAGGTGCGGCAGGCCGATGGTCTCCAGCAGCTCGCTGAGCAGGGTGCCGGCCAGCAGCAGGAAGCCGACGGCGGCGACGGTGGGCAGCGCGCTCGCCGTTGCCGGAGCCACGTGGGTGGCGGCCAGCATCATCAGGAACACCACGCCCAGCGCCAGCGCCTGTGCCAGGCGAGTGGCGAGGCCGCCCTTGCGGTGTGCGACGGCGCCGCTCATCCCTCCGTGCCCTCCGGCTCCAGGGAGAAGCGGCCCGGCTCGGCCTCGCCGGCCTCCAGCTCGCCCGCGCGGCCCAGCGCGCGGCGCAGGGCCAGCGGCCCCACCAGCTCACCGGCGAGCACGCCCACCACCGCCACCGCGAACACGCTCTTGATCAGCGGGTCGTGAAACGAGAGCACCAGCGAGACGGCGCAGGCCAGCGTGACCTCACCCATCGACATCAGGCCCATCCCCACCAGCGGCCCCGCCGGGCGCGCGGCGCGGAACGCCAGCCAGAACAGGCTGCCCCGGATCAGCTCCGCCAGCAGGCGCGCGCCCACGCCGAGCGGGATCAGCAGCCAGACCAGAGGTCCGTTCTCCAGGCTGACCAGCGCCCCCGCCAGCACGGTCAGCGGTAAGTGCACGGCCGACTCGGTGGGGCGCACCATGCGCACGAGCTCGCTGCGGCGGGAAGACAGCAGCCCGAGCGTGCTGCCGAGCGCGAAGCTGGCCGCCACCCCGGAGAAGCCGAGCTGCGCCGCGACGCCGACCGCCAGCAGAAAGGTGCCGACGATCACGCCCCAGCTCTCGTCGCGGCTGAGGCCGCGCCCGATCAACAGCACCGCCACCAGCCCGAGCACGATGCCGATGCCCCAGGTGAGCGCGACCCTGCCGCCGAAGCCCAGCTGCACCAGCCCTGGCTCTGGTACCTGTGCCAGCAGCAGCGAGAGCCCGAGGATGGGCACCAGCACGCTCACCCGCGCGTAGTCGGCGAGCGCATCGGCGAGCGGGCCCTTGGCGGCGTAGCGCAGCACCACCCAGCGCACGGCGTGGCGCGTGCTGGCGCAGGAGACGATGGCCACGCCGCCCGCGATCCAGCTGCTCTCGGCGCCCAGCTCCGGGCGGAAGACGAGCAGCACTACCCAGACCAGCGCCCCGACGATCAGCCCCACCAGCGCGGTCGACGAGATGCCGATCAGCGCGCTCGCGGCAGTGATGCGCCGCGCGCCGATGCGCGTGTAACCAAGGCCCGCCAGCAAGGCGATCCAGGACGCGCCCACCAGCAGGAGCGGCCGGAACGTGACCAGCAGCGCCTCCGGGATCAGATCCAGCACGTGCGCGCCCAGCACGAAGCCGAGGCACAGGTACTCGGCGCCGGAGGGCAGCCCAAAGCCCTGGATGGCGCGGCCGCCACGCAGGATGCCGCCCAGATAGGACAGTGCCAGCAGCCCGAGCAGCAGGGCGATGGCGCTCATTTCAGCGTATCGTTCTCGGCGCGGCCCGGGCCGAGGCCTGCATCCGTCAGCGCTTCCAGCGCGGCCACCAGCAGCGCGGAGCGCCCCCGCGCCGAGGCGCAAGTGGCGCTGACCCGGTAGCGCGCCGCGCTCGGCTCCACCGCCAGCAGCTCCACCGCCGCGCCGGTGCCAGCGAGCTCTCCGGCGCGAGCCAGCACGTCGAGCACCCGCACGGGCGAGGCGCTGGCGGCGGCGCACACCTCCACGGAGAAGCGCGGCGTGCTGCCCATGCGCTCCAGCGCGCTCGCCAGCAGCAGCAGGTGCGGGATGCGCTGCTCCGTGCCTTCCAGCGTCTCGAGCCGCAGCTCCAGCAGGGTCACGTCGGTGATGCGGCCCATGCGGCCGCGCACCTGCACGTATTCGCCCACGCTGAGCCTGCGCCCGAACAGGATCACGGCGCCCAGCAGCGCCGACGCGAACAGCGGGGTGGCGGCCAGGCCCAGCGCCACCAGCAGGATGGCCCCGCTGCGGCCCAGGGAGCCATCGCTGCTGCCGGTGACGATGGGCGCGCCGAAGACCAGGGCCGCCACCACGATGGCCGCGCGCACGAGCACGCTGGCGGGCGCCGCCAGATCGGCGGGCAGCCACGACAGGTACGTCTCCTTGCGCGCCACGCTGGCCAGGAACAGCCCGACGAAGCGCACCAGCATGAACACCGCCAGCGCGGCCACGCCGGCCACCACCAGGAGCGGCAGGGCGGTGATGCTGCGCCCCATCAGCTGCGACAGCGGCGCCAGCACGAAGCCCGTGAGCCGCTCGGTGTAGCCGCGCGTGGTCTCGAACAGCGAGAGCACCACGACCAGCCAGGCGTAGAAGATGCCGAACTGCCCGACGAGCCTGACCAGCCCCAGCAGGATCAGGGCGGTGCTCTTCAGCACCGCGGGGCTCACCAGCTCGATGTTCTTGACGCTGACGTTGAGCACGCGATCGCCGTGCTCCTCCAGCCACTGGCGCAGCCGGTCCACCACGATCGCCACGCGCTTGATCAGGTAGAAGGCGATCAGCGCGAAGAAGACGACCAGCGAGAACGAGAACACCGTCTCGGCGATGCGGCTGCGCTTCTGCTCGGAGGCGAGCGCGGCGCGGATGCTGCCGGCGGTCTTGCTGGCGTAAGACTCCAGGTTGGCCTCGCCCGCGAGCCGCGCATCCTCGGCGCTGAGCTCGACGACGGGCGTCTCGCCCGCGAGCACTCGCGCACCATCGGCAGCTAGCTCCACGCGCAGCTCCGGCAGCTCGCCCTGGCGGCGCAGCTGCTCGAGCGCGTGCGTGGCCCGCTTGGCCCGTTCGCTCGCGGAACGGCCCTGGTGCGACGCGGAGAGGGTGAGCACCAGCTCGTCTCCCAGCCGCACGGGGCTGGCGGCGGTTGAGGTGGTGGCGCTCTGCGAGGTCGAGTCAGCCGTGGGCGGTGCTGCCGCGGCGAATGCCGGCGCGAGCGAGCCCAGGCACAGCAGAGCGCACAGCACGAGCCACCAGCTCGCGCGGGAGTGACCTGCCCCGGTACGCTTCAAATCAGCGCGACTCGACTCGATGCGTCTCAACACTCGCTCAGGACGGCCCAGACAGCGCTCCGATAAAGGTGGCCGTATTGCCCACCCACCCAGCGGCCGAGCGGCTCCGGCCAAGCGGGCGGAGGTGGCCCGCTTTCGCCCGGGAGCGCGGGAAAATCGCGGCTTCCAGGCTCGACACGCGCAGCACGCGCCGGCATGCTCGACCGCCCTCATGAGCTCGCAGAGACCCCCCACTGGCGCCGAGCGCCTCGTGCGCAGCCTGGAAGCGCAAGGCGTCACCCACATCTTTGGCCTGTCCGGCGGCGCCGCGATCCCCATCTTCGACGCCCTGGTAGACTCGAAGATCAAGCTCGTCCTGGTGCGGCACGAGCAGGGCGCCACGCACATGGCCGACGGCTACGCCCGCGCCACCGGGCGGCCCGGCGTGGTGCTGGTCACCTCCGGTCCGGGTGCGACCAACACCGTCACCGGGCTGCTGACGGCGATGATGGACTCCGTGCCCATCATCGTGCTGACGGGGCAGACGCCGACGTTCAACCTGGGTAATGACGCCTTTCAGGAGGCGGACGTCACCGGCATCACCTACGCCGTGGTCAAGCACAGCTACCTGGTGACCCGCACGGACGACATCCCGCAGGTGGTCTCCGAGGCCTTTTACCTGGCCACCACCGGGCGCCCGGGGCCAGTGCTGATCGATCTACCGAAAGACGTCACGTCGGGGCCCTGCACCGCGCCCGAGGCGGACCCCCCGGAGATCCCGGGTTACATGGTGCCGGGCCACCCCGACCCGGCGACGCTGAGGCGCGCGGCAGAGCTCATCTCGCGCTCGCGCCGGCCGGTGCTGTACGTGGGGCACGGCGCGGTCATCTCTGGCGCGGGCACCGCCATCGCCGAGCTCTCGGAGAAGCTGCAGGCACCCGTGGTCAACACCTTGCTCGGCAAGGGGGCCGTGGATGAGACGGCGCCGCTGCACCTGGGCATGCTGGGCATGCACGGCACCGCTTACGCCAACAAGGCGGTGCTCAACTGCGACCTGATCATGGCCATCGGCGCGCGCTGGGACGACCGCATCACCGGCAAGGTGAGTGAGTTCTGCACCGAGGCCACGCGCATTCACATCGACATCGATCCGGCCGAGTTCAACAAGGTGATCCGGGTGGACGCGCAGCTCCTGGGCGACGCGCGGCTGGTGGTGGAGGATCTGCTGCCGCTCGTCAGCCGGCTGGATACTCATGCCTGGCTGGCGCAGTGCGCAGAGTGGCGCCGGCTGCATCCGCTGCACTATCAGACGGACGGCAAGGTGCTGCGCGCGCAGCACGTGCTCGATCGCCTGAATGCCATCATCGGCGGGCGTTCGCTGGTGACCACGGACGTGGGCCAGCACCAGATGTGGGCGGCGCAGTTCGTACTCACCCGCGCCAACCGCATGTGGCTCAGCTCCGGCGGCGCGGGCACCATGGGCTTCGGCTTTCCCGCAGCCATCGGCGCGCAGTTTGCTCGACCCGAGGTGCCCGCCTGGGCCGTGGTGGGCGACGGCGGCTTTCAGATGACGCTCTGTGAGCTGTCCACCGCGCAGATCCACAAGCTCAAGGTCAAGGTCCTGATCATCAACAACAACTACCTGGGCATGGTCCGCCAGTGGCAGGAGCTGTTCTTCGAGAACCGCCTGTCCGGCGTGGATCTCGAGGGCAACCCGGACTTCGTCAAGCTGGCGCAGGCGTACGGGGTGAAGGCCTTCCGCATCCGGCACCCGGGAGAGATCGATGACGTGCTGCGAGCGGCGCATGAATATGACCTCGGCCCGTGTGTGGTGGAGGCGGTAGTGGAGAAGGAAGACAACGTCTTCCCGATGATTCCGGCGGGCGCCGCGCTGAGCGGCATGTTGATCGAGCGCCCGCAACAGAAGCTCGACAAACCCGAGGGCAGCACATGATCTCCGCGCTAGAGAACGGCCGTCACGAGTTCGCGCTCCTGGTGCGCGACAAGCCGGGCGTGCTGGTGCGCATCGCGCTCGTATTCGCCCGGCGTGGCTTCAACATCGAGCGGCTCGAGGTGAGCCCGAGCGGCCGCACCGGCTTCTCCGAGATGTCGATCGTGAGCCGCGGCGCGCCGCAGTCCGTCGAGCAGATCGGCAAGCAGCTGGGCAAGCTGATCGATGTCGTGACCGTCCAGGTCAGCGCGCGCACGTCGGCCGCGCCAGAGTCGGCGCGCGCGTAGGGCGAGAGGCTGGCGAAGGGCGGCTCAGAACGTCCGCAGCTGCAGGTTGCACATGGCGCCGCGCCTGCCCGCGGGGGCAACGCCTACTCGCAGCCCGGGCTCTTCGGGCTTGTCGGGGCCGCCCAGCAGGTACAGCGCTCCCGCCGCCGCCAGCGAGCTGACCCCGAGCCCCAGCGAGACGTTGGCGGCGATCGAGCGCTGGCGCACGCGGTCAATCTGCTCTTCGCTGCACAGCGGCGAGCAGCTCTGCTCGAGCTCCAGCTCGAGCGCGCGGCTCGACAGCCCGAAGGCGACGAAGCCGGCGGTGCCGGCGATGCCCACGCCGCCCAGCACCCAGCTCCAGGCGGAGATGCGGGATGGCTCCTCGGGCAGCGCCGTCAGATTGAGCGCCAGCTGCTCGCGTGCGTGGGGGCGGAGCTGTAGCTGGCGGCGGAGGGGTCTCGCAGCAGGCGCGGAGACGTGCAGCTCGTGCAGCCCGGGATCGAGCTTCACGGGCTGAGCTGGCGCCTCGGGCCGTAGCTGGCCGTCGATCTCCACGCGCGCATCGTTGCGCGGCTGACCCTCCACGTTGACCCGAAACATGACGCTCGGCTGCTCGGCTTCCACCTGCCGCGACCAGAGCTGGCAATCGCGCTGCACCGCGGGGGGGCAGTGAGCGCTGGCGCAACGAGCAAAGGTCGCGCGGCTCTCCAGCAGCCTGCCCGACTGGCGTAGCTCCTGACCCAGCTCGTGCTGGTCGAAGCAGGCACTGCTCGGGCGTGCCGGCGGCGCGCTGAGGACGGGGGTGTTCAGCTCCGGGCCGTGCTTGGGCGGTACGCTGGGGACGGGATGTGCCGTGTTGACGCGCGGGCTGGGCTCCGCAGCGGCGGCCGTGCCGTTTGCGAGCAACAGGCTGCCGAGCAGCCCGGTGCCGGGCACCGTGATGAAGCCGATCAGCGCCCGCATCCGCTCCTGCATCGCCTGGTCATGAACGACAGCTCGCGCTTTCCATTGAGGCTGGTTTAACTGACTCCGCTTTCACACCTGGTGTGCGAGTGCTCCGAAACTGTGCCTGGCGACACGTTGCGGCGGCCGCGAGCCACTGCCAAGGTGAATGAGTCCGCCGTGACACTCTCGGATCACAACGATACAGAGGGCACGCTGCTCGGCCTGCAAGAGCACGGGCGGCCGCTGGCCGCGCTGGCGGCTCCTGCGCTCAAGTATCAGCCGTTGATGGAGCTGGGCCGCGGCGGCTCGGCGGTGGTGAGCGCGGCGCTGGCGCGCGGCATCGGCGGCTTCAGCAAGCTGGTCGTGCTCAAGACGATCAAGGAAGAGCTGTGCGCACACCCGGACGCGGTGCGTGCCTCTTTGAACGAGGCGCGGCTGGCCGCACGCATGAGCCACCCGAACATCGTGCAGGTGTACGAGGTGTACCAGGAGCGGGGCCTGCCCGTGATCGTGATGGAGTACCTGGATGGCCTCTCGCTCTCGCGGGTGGCGCGCCAGGGCCAGCACACGCCCGGGCCCCAGCTGCTGCGCGTGATCCTCAGTATCCTGTGCAAGGTGCTGGAGGGCATCCGCTACGCGCACGGCTTGCGTGACTTTGACGGCAAGCCGCTCGGCATCGTACATCGCGACATCAGCCCGCAGAACGTGATGCTCACCTATGACGGGCAGGTGAAGCTGGTGGACTTTGGCACGGCCAAGCTGACCGCGGGCGCCGACAGGCTGTCGCCGCTGTCCGGCATGTTTCGCGGCAAGCTGGGCTACATGCCGCCGGAGCAAGTGTGCGGTGAGCCCATCGACGGGCGGGTGGATCTGTTCGCGGTGGGGGTGATGCTCTGGGAAGCGGTGGCGGGCAAGCGCCTGTGGGGGGAGCTGCACCAGGCCGGCATCATCCGCCGGCTGATGGAGCACGACATCCCGCAGCTCTCCGACGAGGTGCCGGGGGTGGATCCGGAGCTCGCGCGCATCTGCTCGCGGGCGCTGGCGCCGCTGCGCGAGGAGCGCTATCCGGACGCGACTGCGTTCCTGCGCGATCTGGAGCGCTACCTGGACACCGTGGGCGGCAGCGTGTCGGCGCTGGCGCTGGGGCAGATGGTGCAACACAGCTGCGCCGATCTGAAGCTCGCGCGCGAGGAGGCGCTGCGCGCGGCGCTGGCTCAGCTCGAGCACTGGCAGATGGGCTCGAAGCCGGATCCCGCC
This sequence comes from Polyangiaceae bacterium, assembly GCA_025937895.1. Classification (GTDB taxonomy): domain Bacteria; phylum Myxococcota_A; class Polyangia; order Polyangiales; family Polyangiaceae; genus SZUA-265. The sequence goes on from JAICQL010000010.1 coordinate 37,414, forward strand.
GCAACCTTGCTGCCGCTCGACAGCCCGAGGGACCTGACGTTGCCCGGCTCGAACCGTCCGCGCCGCAGGCGCTGGCTGGGCGGGGCAGGGGTGCTGGTGGTCTGCTTTCTGACCGGCTTGCTGCTGGCGCGGCCCACGGGGAGGGATGCGGACCCAGTTGCACCAGCGGCGCCCCTGGCCGCCACCGTCACGTTGGCGGCGCCGGGTGTGACGGCGCGCCCGCCGCTGGTCGTGCCGCACGGCGATGAGCCGAGCGCCGCGGCCGCTGCGCCGTCGAGCGCCGAGCCTCGGGCCGTGAGCAACGCGGCTGCAAGCAACGCCGCTACGACCGCTGCCGTTGCGAGCGCCGAGCCCGTCGCGCTGGAGCCGGGCGAGCCGGCGCTCGCTGCGGACGCCCGCGCCGCGCAGCCCCCCCGGCTGGAGAAGAGCAGTCAGCGCCCGCGCCGGGCAGCCACGCGCGCGCCGCGCCGTCCAGCGCCGCGGCGCAAGGCCAAGCCCGCGTCGTCGGTGGCGGCGCTACCCGCGCGCTGTGATCCGCCGTACGTGATCGACGCGCACGGCATCAAGCGCTTCCGCCGCGACTGCGTCGGCGCTGGCACGGCAGACTGAGGCTCAGCTGCGCGCTGCGCCCTCGGCCTTGCGCGCCCGCCACACACCCTCTGCGCTGAAGCGCCGCCAGGCCCACTGCAGCCAGCCCACCAGGCTCTGGGCGAGCCAGAGCGCCCAGAGCAGCATCACGCCGCGCCAGACCCAGAGCGAGACGGTGAGCACCCAGGCCTCGGGCAGGGTGCCGGTGGTGCGATCGACGTACCAGCGCAGCATCCGTTCGGAGCTGCCGGCGCCGGACACGGCCATGTCCGGCGTGTTCAGCAAGCTGTCGTACACGGCCGCGAACAGGCAGACCAGGAAAGCCAGGGTGTAGCCGAGCAGCAGCAGCTGACGTGCGTTGAACCAGAGCGGGCGCTCGGGCCGCTCGAAGTCCTGAAAGGCCATCACGAAGAACCAGGCCAGCACCAGCCCCGCCACGGGCAGCGGCACCTGGGTGAGGCCCAGCGCGAGCAACGCCCACTGCCACGTGCGCAGCGGGCTGCGCGGCACGCGCGAGAGGAGCGGGGCCAGCAGCAAGATGAGCACGAGGTGGCCCCAGTACAGGATCGCGGGCCCCCAGCTGGGCCCGCCCGCGGCGAGCAGCCAGCGCTCGTCGGGCAGGTGCACGCTGACCTCGGCGTTGATCAGCTCCGTGCCGAGCTGCACGCGCGGTGTGCGAAACAGCGCCGTCATGCCGCCGGGCGCCTGCCAGCCCGCGTGCAAGGTGTGTGGCCCGGGCGCGAGCACCAGCTCCAGCTGCGAGCCGGTCTGCCGGATCGGCTCGCTCCTGCCATCGATATTCAGCTGATCGAGCTGGCTGCCTTCCGGTAGCAGCAGGGCGTAGCGGCTCTGAGCGCTGGCGCGCAACGAGACGTGCAGCTCTGCGCGCAGCAAGCGGGTGCCGGGGTGAAGCTCGAGCCGGGCGCTGTCGATGGTGGCCGTCTGGCCGCTGGCGGCGGCAGGGCGGACCACCTCGACCCGCAGTGTCTCACCGGGCCAGGGCGCAAACACCGGCTCCCAGCTGCCCTGGCTCGCGTGCTGGATGGGCGCGAGCTCGCGCGGCCCGCAGCGGAAGATGGGGCCGCAGCGCAGCACCCAGCGCTCGCTATAGCTACCCGACCTCGCCGCGGTCAACGCCAGCTCGGGGCGTGGCTCGAGCACGCTCTCGAAGCGTACGCTCTCGGTGTCACCCGCGAGCCGCAAGGTGGCCGTGCCGTCTTCGACGGACACCCCGGCGCTGGTGACCCGCTCGCCAGGCAACAGCGGCACCTGCGCCACGATCAGCGAGCCCACGGGGCTCACGCGCCGCAGCTCCGTGCTGAGGGTCCAGGTCACGCCCAGCTGGAAGGTGCGGGTCAGCTGCGACCAGCTGGGCAGCGCGTTCGATACCTCCTCGCCGGTGCCGGTGCTCTCGCCCGCAGCCGGCAGCGGCCGTATCAAGCCGAGCGAGCCCTCGATCTGGCCGCTCTCGGACAGGCCGCTCACCTCCCAGCCGGGTGCGTCGACGCTGACCCAGCGCGCGCGGGTGCCCGGATCGAGCGTCAGCTGGCGGCCCGTGATCGGACCGCGTGCGGACACGCCGTGTACCCCGGGCTCGAGCCGTAGATACAGGTAGCCGTCCTCGCCGAGCAGCAGCGCGCTGGCGGCTCGACCATCCACCTCCACCGTGGCGGGCAGCCAGCGCGCCACGGGCCCCGGCAGCTGCAGCGCAGTACGCTGCGCGGCGTGCACCTCGGCACTCATGCGCAGCTCGCGGTCGCTGGCCTGGAGCGTCAGGCGCGGCAGCTCGAGACAGACACCTTCACAGGCCGCTGGCGGCCGGATGCGCTCGCCGAGCTGCTCCAGTAGCTCGGCGCTGGGGATGTCGGCGCGCGCCGGGGTGGCCTCGAGCAAGCTCGCGAACAGCAGGGCCAGCGCCGTTGCGCTCGCCAGCGGCGGGCGGGAATGGTTGGCAGCGGGCGGGCCGCGCCAGCCCCGCCAGATCTGGCGCAGCGCCCAGAACGCGAGCAGCCCCACGAGCGCGATGCGCAACAGCGAGAGGGCCGCCATCACGCCCGGCGAGAGCAGATACAGGTGCAGCGAGTGCGTGTGCTCCACCGGCCCGGACCAGCCCAGCCGCCAGCTGCGCCAGTGCCAGTTGGGCACGCCGGGGCCGGTCTGGATCTGTGCGTTGGGGTCTTGCTCGAGCAGCGGGCTGCGGCTCTTCTCCTCGGCGAGATAACCGTCCGTGTCTGCGGTGCCGAGCGCGCTCTGCAGCACACCCGCGGCGACGCCCTCGCCGCGCCTCGGAGCGTCCGGGGCGGGCGCACCGGCTGGCGCTGCCACTTCCACTTCCCTCTCTGGTGCACTGCTCTTGGCCAGGTCAGCCACGTCGAAGATCTGCTCCGAGCTGCTCACCTGCGGGTACAGCGCCGCGCGCACCTGGGTCACCGCAAAGCTGAGCACGATGCCCAGCAGCACCAGGCTGGCCAGCAAGGTCAGCCCGCGCAGCCACTGGCGGAAGCGCCCCGCGGGCAGCCCTCTGAGCAGGGCGATACACAGCAGCAGCACCATCCAGATGAAGTGCGGCGCGTGTGGCTCGCCATGGCTGAGCAGCAATCCGGCGAGCGCCAGTGCGCCCCAGGCCCAGCGCTCCAGCTTGGCCACGGCCACCGCCACGACCAGCACGAAGAACAGCGCGAACAGATCCCAGCGCGAAAGCCAGCTCTGCCAGACGCTGTCCGCGCCGCTCACCGCCAGGAGCTGCCAGCCCGGTGGCAGATGCAGGCTCGTGCCCAGCTGCTCGACATCCTCCGACCAGGCCACGGCCGGCAGTGTGCTGCGCGCGTCGTTCAGGCGCCACTCCGCGCTCAGATCCAGCGAGCCCTGGCGCAGCTCCACTCCGCGCGCGGCGCTCGCGGGGTGCACGGTGATCAGCTGATCCACGCCGTTCACCCGGGCGTGCCCGAGCTCGCCCTGCAGCAAGTCCAGGCGCCACGTGCGATCCATCGAGCCCGTCAGGCGATCGCGCACCGTGTAGCCCTGCCCGTCGAGATCGAGCCACAGCTCGCGCTCGAGCGACAGGCGATTGGGCTGTGGTTGCGGCTGCCCGCGGCGCAGGGTGTGAAACACCAGCTCGCCACCGGCGCCGAGCTGGTAAGCGGCCAGGTTACGCCAGGGGGGCGGCAAGTTGGTGCGCTGCGGATCGATGCTGGGCGCGCCGCTGAGCTCGAGCTGACGCTGCTCCCCATGCGGCACGAACACCCAGATCTCGTGCTGCGGACCCGGCGGCGGGTGGCGGGGTGCGCTCAGGCGCTCCGGCGGGGTGGGGTACAGCGCGCGCAGCTGGAGCTCGTGGCGCCCCGGATACACCTGCAGGCGCAGCTCGCCGCTGGGCTCGAGCCGCGCCGGCAGCTGCGACACCAGCTCGACGGGCAAGGAGCCCGCGAGCAGCACGCTGGGCAGGCGCAGCTCGCGGCTGCGCCCCGACACCTGCAGCACCAGCAGCGTCTGCACGCTGAACGGCAGCTCATCCTCCAGCCTGCGGAACACCTCCAGGGTCAGGCTCTCCAGCTCTGACCCGGCCGCTTGCTCGCTCTTCAGCCACACGCGCTCCGCATCCCGCCGGGGCTGCGCCACGGCCTTGCCCGTCACGGACAGTTGCAGCAGGGCAATGCGCGCCGGTACCTGCAGCGTCTCTGGCATCTGCCGCCAGGCAAAGCGCCCCTCGATGCTGTGCTGGCCCGGTGCCAGGGTGACCACGGGCGCCTGTGGCGAGCCCGGCGCGGTCTCCTGCATCACCAGCGCGGGCTTGCCACTGGCCTTCACGTCCTGCGGCCACTGCCCCTCGCCGCCGGGCAGAGGCACGCGGCCGTGCTGATCGAGCTGCACCTGCAGGCGGAAGCTACCGCCGCTCTCGCTCAGCTCCAGCTGCAGACGGCCGGGCCACACGCAGGCAGGTTGCTCTGCCAGCTTCGGGCAGAGCCGGTCGCCGCGCTCCTCCAGCACCCATGGTACCCAGGGTACGAGCGGCGCCGGTACGTCGCCGCGGTCCAGCGCCGCAGCAGGCCCCACCCACAGCAACAGCACGCCCAGCAGCAACGGCACGCCCAGCAGCAAGGCGGACCACGTGCGCACGGTGCCGCGATGACCCACCTCGAGCGATCTCCGGAGCAGCATGCTCGTGGCGTATCACGACGCTGGCTGCAAGGAGTGCACGCGCCGCGGCGCTCGCGCAGAACCGTGGCACACCCTACGACATCGTAACCCGCTGGGCCGCTTCAGCGTGAACGCGACGAGGTGCGCGCCAGCGCGCTCAGCCGTTGCCGTTGCAGGAGGCGTTCTCGCTGGGCTTACCTTTGCTGGCGGCGTGGCCGCTGACGTTGCCGCGACAAGCTGTGCCGTTGCTCTCGGAGCTGCTGGATGAGCCCGCGTCCGTGGCCGTGCCTGCGCCGGAGAGGGTCACGGCGCGCAGGCTCGCGTCATCCACCAGCAGGTTCTTGAAGGCGGGCGGCCCCTCCACGTACAGGGTGAGGCCCTCCAGCGCCGTAGCGCACGGCGGCACGAAGAAGCCGGAGGTGAGCTGCAGCCACTCCGTGCCCACCACGCGCGTGGCCAGACGCGCATACGTGCTCTGGCCGCTGCACACGGACTTGAGGGTCAGCATCACCATCTGCGTGTCGAGCTCGTTGCGCACCCAGAGCGAGACGGCATATGCTCGCTCGGCCTCGATGAGCGCGGTGATGTCGTAGGCGGGGCCGTCCCAGGTCGCTGCGCGGTTGGTGGACAGGATGGCACGGCTGCCTCCGTGCGCATCCACCACGTCGAAGATGCGCGAGGGGCCAAGGCCGAACCAGCCCTCGTGGCCCTGCTCGAAGCCGGGGTTGGGCAGCAGCTCGCCACTGAGCTCCGGGATGCCATCGCCCGGGTCGCTGTCGCTCGGCACGAGCGCGTGGCTGGGTGGCGCCAGCTGCGTGGCTGTGCCGGCATCGAGCTCGAGCGCATCCGGACGCAGTGGAACGTCCAGCGGCGGCTCCGCGCTCGCGTCGGGCTCCTGCCGCACCAGGGCGTTGCCCGCGCCCAGACGATCGAGGCTATCGACGGCGCAGCCCGCGCCCAGCCCCAGCGCGCACAGCGCAGCCAGGCTGCGTCCGCCGCCGAGCAGGCAGCGCGCCCCGAGCCTCGTTAACACTCATTTACTATGACGTGCAGAGCTTGCGATGCAACGCGCTCTGCAGCCCGCTCCTGGTGAGACAAATCAGGTGCAACAGCGAGAGCAGTGCGAGCAAGCTGAGTGGCTCTGCGGGGGGCACGGTGCGCACGGCTCACCTCCGCGCACTGCTGGGCGGCACCGCTCGTGCTGATCCGTACACCCTGGAATGCGCCCTGGCCGGGGAGCCAGGCGGTGTGGAGAAGCGGTTCTGGGCACTTTTGGCGCTATTGCGGGCCGCGGCCCTTCGAGTAGCCTCCGCGCCGATGAAACCCCAGTCCAGCAACGCCGAGCGTCGCGTCCACGTGCGTCGGGTCGATGAGTGTGACACCGTCGACGAGCTGATCCGCCACTGCTTTCCGGCGTTTGGCGGCGCGTTCCTGCGGCGCATCTACACCATTCTGGATCGCGCGATCGGGCTGGGCTGCCCGCTCACCATCGCCGTGTCGGGTCCGGTCACGGTCTCGGGGCAACACCAGGCGTGGCTCATCCCACTGCTGGAGACGGGCTGGGTGGCGTACGTCTCCACCACCGACGCTGCCTGTTACCATGATGGCCACCGTAGCCTGAATGCACACCGTGACCCGATCTTCGAGGTGCCGATCTGGGGCGACGACGCGGCGCTGCGGGACGAGCGCACGATCCGCGTCACCGACATGGCCTTCGACGAGGACGTGCTGCTGGATCAGGACAAGTTCATCAGCGCCATGCTGCAGCGCCCGGAGTTCCAGCGCAGCATGACGGGTACGGAGCTGCGCAACCGCATGGGCGCGTTCTACGCCGAGCAGGAGCGGCACAACGGCGTGAGCCCCGGCCTGCTCTCCACCTGTCAGCGCCTGGCCATCCCGATCCTGGTGGGCGCGCCCGCCGACGGCAGCGTGTTCCTCAACTCGGTGAAGCTGTGGGCCATGCAGCGCGCGGGCATCCTGCCCAGCTATCAGTTCTCGCTCGATCTGCACGCAGAGGTGTTCGAGGCCTGCGCCTACCATCGCTGGGGGCTCTTCGATCAGGAGCCGCATGCCCTGGCCACCCTGATCCTGGGCGGCGGCGTGCCCAAGAACTTCAACCTGCAGCCGGAGCCCGCGCTGGGGCAGATTCTCGGCATCCCCAACGTGCGCGGCTACAACTTTGACGTGCAGATCGTCACCGCGCCGGTCACGGACGGCTCGCTCTCATCCTGCCCGCCTGCAGAGGCGGTGACCTGGGGCAAGGTCGACAAGGATACCTACCAGCAAGCGACCGAGAGCATGCAGGCAGACTACTCCACCTTGATGCCGTTCATCGTCAAGGCGCTGCTCGATCGCCGCAAGCACTACCAGAAGCTGGCCGAGCAGGAGGGCCTGGAGGCACTGTGTGCGCGCGAGCCGCAGGCCCGGGGTTATCTGCGGCCGGCGCAGGGCTATCGCCTGTTCGAGCAGCGCGAGCAGCTGGTGACGCGACTGGTGGAAGACGTGCGCCTCAATCGCGAGTGGCTCGAGGACTCGCTGGCGTACGGCCTGGCGCGCGCCTGAGCCCCGCCTCCGCTCGCTCGTGAGCCCCGCCTCAGCTCCTGAATGTCGTCCACTCGCCCCGTGCTCGAGAAGAGCCTCTGGAGCCTGGCCTGGCCGCTGTTCTGGAGCCTGCTGCTCAGCTTCGCGCTCAACTTCGTCGATGCGTTCTTCCTGAGCCGCGTCTCCGATCGCGCCGCGGCTGCGGTGGGCGCGCTGCTGCCCGTGCTGAGCCTGACGGTGATGGTCTTTTCACCGGTGTCGCAGGCGGGCGCTAGCGTGGCCAGCCAGTTGCTGGGTGCCGGCCGCAAGGGCGACGTGCCCGCCACCTATGTGGCGCTGATCGGCCTGGACGCCGCCATGGGTCTGGCGGCTAGCGCGTGCTTCCTGGTGCTCGGCTCCTTCATCCCGCGCTGGCTCGGGCTGGAGGGCGGCATGGCGGAAGACGCCGCCACCTACCTGCGCATCGTGGGTGGTGGCCAGGTGCGCAAGGCCGTCCAGATCGGCTTCACCAACATCCTCAACTCGCGCGGCGACACGCGCTGGGTGATGGCAGAGGCGCTGCTGACCAACGTCTTCCACATCTTCAGCAATTTCGCCTTCCTGCACTTCTTGCCGGAGTGGGGCGTACGCGGCATCGCCTGCTCCACCTTGCTCTCCCTGCTGGTGGGCATGAGCTTCACCATGCTGGTGGTGCGCTTTCACCTTGGGGTGAGCTTGCCCTGGGACACGCCGCGGGCGGTGCTGTGGGAGCGGCTGCGGCCCATCCTGCGCATCGGTCTGCCCGGCGCGGCCGAGCCGATGAGCTTTCAGGGGGCGCAGCTGGTGGTGAACACGTTCCTGATCGGGCTCGGCACGCGGGTGCTGGCTGCGCGCGTGTACGCCATGAATTTCTTCCTCATGACCACGATCTTGTGGAGCGTGGCGCTGGGCATCGCCACCCAGATCGCCATCGCCCACCGCGTGGGTGCTGCGCTGTACGAGGACGCGCAGCGCATGCTCGTGCGCTCGCTGCAGATCGCGATCGCCGGCAACGTGCTGCTCTGCGCACTGCTCGCCCTGGTGCACCCCTGGTTGCTGCGCCTGCTCACGGATGACGCCGCCATCATTGCCGTGGCACACCCCGTGTTCTGGATCGCCCCGCTGGTGGAGGCGGGCCGCGCCGCGAACATCGTGGCCGGCGGCGCGCTGCGCTCCTGCGGTGACGCACGCTATACCGCCGTGCGGGGCTCGCTGCTCATGTGGCTGGTGGGGGTGCCCGCCGCGTACGTGCTGAGCACCACGCTAGGCCTCGGGCTGTCGGGCATCTGGCTCGCGATGGGTCTGGACGAAGGCGTGCGCGGCGTCATGAATTACCTGCGCTGGCGTTCCGGGCACTGGCGCAGTCAGCGCGTGGTCGCGCCCCTGACGGCGCAGGCGGACCCCGCCGGAGCCTGACAGCAATAACAGTCCAGAATTACTGCTTCTTTCGCTCATGTGTGGCACGCGACTGGCAGCCGCACGGCGCTGGATGGCCGCCTCATCGCCGGGGAGGGCAGGGCCCCTGCAGCTGAAGTGTCCCGGCGCGGGCCTGCGTTCCCGCGTCGGACGCGCCAAAGGCGTACCCGCGCGCCCGCGCCTGGATTAGCTTCACGCCCATGTCATCGATCACCGCAGAGGCCACAGGGCAGGGCAGGCTGAGCCCAGCCCGCCAGGCCCTGCTCCGCAAGGTGGCGGCCGAGGTCGGCACGCCCGTCTTTGTGTACGACGCAGAGATCATTCGGCGCCAGCTGCGCCGGCTGAGGGAGCATTTTCCCATCGTGCGCTTCGCGCAGAAGGCCTGCTCCAACACGCACATCTTGCGCTTGCTGCGCGAGCAGGGTGCGCTGGTGGACTGCGTGTCCGAGGGGGAGCTGGAGCGAGCGCTCGCCGCAGGCTTTCGCGGCGGCCGCGAGCCGGCAGAGATCGTGTACACCGCGGACGTTCTAACCGAGGCCTCCATCTCGCGGCTGATCTCCGAGCGCATTCCGCTCAACGCCGGCTCGGAGGACATGCTGCTGCAGCTGGGCCGGCGCAGCCCGCGCCACCCGGTGTGGCTGCGCATCAACCCCGGCTTTGGCCACGGCCACAGCAAGAAGGTCAACACCGGGGGCGAGGCGAGCAAACACGGCATCTGGCACGAGCACCTGCCCCGTGCACTGAAGCACATCGACGAGCTGGAGCTCGACCTGGTCGGCCTGCACATGCACATCGGCTCGGGCGTGGATTTCAACCACCTGCAGCGCGTGTGCGACGCGATGGTGGAGCAGGTGCTGGCGCTGGGGCGCGACATCCGGGCCATCTCCACGGGCGGCGGCCTGCCCATCCCCTATCGCAGCGAGGACACGGAGCTGGACGTCGCCGCCTATGCTCGCTGCTGGCTCGAGGCCCGCCAGCGCATCGAGCGGCACCTGGGCCACCCCATCGAGCTGGAGGTCGAGCCCGGCCGCTACCTGGTCGGCGCCTCCGGCGTGCTGCTCGGCGAGGTGCGCGCTCTGAAGGACGCCGGCAAGAACCACTTCGTGCTCGTCGATGCCGGCTTCAACGATCTGATGCGCCCCGCCATGTACGGCGCCCAGCACCCGATCTCGCTGTTGCCCCGCGATCCGGCGGACCGGGCCGGCGGGCTGCGTCCCACGATGGTCGCGGGTCCGCTGTGCGAGTCGGGCGACGTGTTCACGCAGGGCTCCGGGGGGGAGGCGTTACCCCACCCGCTGCCACGGGCAGCCGTCGGTGACCTGCTGGTGTTGCACGATGCAGGCGCGTATGGCGCCAGCATGTCCAGCAACTACAACTCGCGCCCGCTCGCCCCCGAGGTCCTGATCGACGGCGACACGGTGCGCACCATCCGTCGCCGCCAGACCATCCAGGATCTGCTCGCGCTCGAACGAGTCTGACCGTCCACTGTGCGGGGCCGGTGGCAATGGCTCAAGGGGCGAAGCCGCCGGCCAGGATGTCCAGCATGGGCTCCACGAACAGCGGGGAGGTCAGCGTGAGCCAGCCAATCGTCCACACGCGCCGCGCGAGCTGCGGCCAGCGCGCCTGGCCGAGCCGCACCTCGAGCAAGAGCAGCGGCAGCTGTGCCACGAAGAATAGCGCCATGCGCAGCGCGGGCTCGAAGCCGATTGCGGCCCAGGTGAAATACAGGTGCAACAGGGCGCTGGCCGCGAACGCCGCGAGCACGCCGAGCAAGCTGCGGCCGCGCGCCGCCAGTGGCCGGTAGAAGGTGACGAACAGCCAGCTGCCCACGATGCGGTTCCAGCGGCGTCCCCAGAACTCGCCGATCGAGGTGGAGAGGATGGGCTGCCGGTGCAGGCTGGGGGGCTGCAGCCCGCCCGAGCGATACACGAACAGGAACAGTCCGAGCGCCGCCTCCACTCCGGCGTAAGCAAAGGCCGCCCCCGCCGCGCAACGGAGCAAGAAGCCTGGCACCTTCGCGAGCTCCGGCGCCACGAAGAGCGCGAGCCACAGCGCCAGCGCCGCTGCCACGCTCCACGAGAGCGCCACCGCCAGAGCGCGCAGCGCCACCTCCGGCCGCGGCCCGCGCTTCAGCGAGCCATCTTGCCGCAGATCGTGCAACACCAGGAGCTGCAGCACCCGGAAGCCCGCCGAGCGCGGCGTGCGGTCCCGCGCCAGGCCGATCACCTTGACCGAGACCCAGAGCAGCTCCAGCGCGATGGCGGCGCGCAGCACGCTACCCTGCTCCACCCAGAAGGGCACCAGCAGCGCCAGGCTGGCCAGCGCGCACGCCGCCCAGCGCCGCCAGCCGGGCCCCGTGCAGAGCAAGCCCAGGAGCGCCGCAAAGCTGAAGCAGCCGGCGCTCCCGACGATCCAGGACAGTGCGGTGCTCACCGGGCGGACCTCTCGCTGAGCATCGCTGCGCCCGCTGGACTACGGCCTGCACGCCCCAACGTCAACCACGCAGCGCGCGGCCAGCACGTTGTTTCGAGCGCTTGCCGGCGCGCCGCTCCGTTCCGGGGCGCTACGCGCTCTTGGCCGTGTCCTTTGCCGCCGTGCGCCCCCAGCCCGCGTCGAAGGCATGTCCGGGTTCGTCCAGATCCAGCACCACGGGCGCGTGATCGGACGGCGTAGGCTTACCCTTGCGCGCCTCGCGATCGATCTCCGACCAGATCACCCGGGGCGCCAGCGGGGCGCTCACCAGCAGATGATCGATGCGCATGCCCATGTTCTTGTGAAAGCAGCCGGCGCGATAGTCCCACCAGCTGTAGCGCCCGGGCTCGGGGTGATGCAGGCGGTAGGCGTCGACCAGGCCCCAGCGTTGCAGCGCTGCAAAAGCTCCGCGCTCCGGGGCAGATACGTGGGTGCCGCCGTGGCAGCGCGCTGCGTCCCACACGTCCGCGTCCGCGGGCGCCACGTTGAAGTCGCCGCCCAGCACCAGCGCCTCGTCCGTCCGCCGCGCCTCGCGAAACCAGCGCGCCAGCCGCTCGAACCAGCTGAGCTTCAGCTGATAGTGCGGCGACTCCAGCGAGCGGCCGTTGGGGGCGTAGATGCTGGTCACCCGCACGCCCGCGCACAGCGCCGAGATCATGCGCGCCTCGGCGAACGGCTCATCATCGCCCGAATCGGGGGTGCGCGCCGGTGCCAGCGGATCGCCAAAGTTGCTGATGATCTCGCTCACGCCCACGCGGCTGGCGATGGCCACGCCGTTCCAGCGCCCCTCGCCGTGGTGCGCCAGCTCGTAGCCCAGGCGCTGGAAGCTGTCGTGCGGCGCGTCCGCGTCCGAAAGCTTGGTCTCCTGCATCAGCAGCACGTCCGGGCGCGCGCGCTCCAGCCACCACACCACCTTTTCGAAGCGGGCCTTGAGCGAGTTGACGTTCCAGGTGGCGATACGCATGCGCCCCTCGTAGCAAGCCCGCGCCGGAACGGGAACGGTGGCCTTCGCTTGCGGCCTGGACTCGGCCGTTTCGCGGTGAAATGAGCGCCCGCGCAGCGGCTCGGGCGGATGGGCGGCTGTTCGTTCCGCAGCCCCGGGTGAATGCACGCGAGGGCCTTGCACTGCTCGATCGCATCTGCGCAGCCCGCGCAACGGTGTTGCACAGCTCGTGAAGGCGCGTGTTCGCGATCAGGGCGGCAGGCGCTCCGAGCTGGAGCAGCAATGCACCCGTGAGAGTCGGCGAGGCGCTGGCACGTGGCCTGCATTCCGACCTCGTCAGCGTTAAGCGCTCGTAAAGAAACGGGGGCGCGCTTTCACACTCCAGCATGAGGTTTTGAAATTGGGTCTCGCTTTGAACAAGTCGGCTATCGCGCTCTCGATCGGCGGCATCGCCCTGCTCGCTGCTTGCAGCGGCGAGCCATTGCTCAGCCATCCCGAGGCCAAAGATTACTCCCTCGATCGCGCCGCCGCGGAGGAGGAGGGCGTGGTGCTCGGCACCACCTGGGAAGCGCTCTCGTACCCGGTCTGCATGTATCCCTGGTCGGATCCGGATCGTGATGGCTGGGGCTGGGAGTTCAATCGCTCCTGCATCGTCAACGCTCCGCAGCAGGCTCCGACCTTTCCCTATTGCCAGAGCGCCGCATCCGATCCCGATGGCGACGGCTGGGGCTGGGAGAATTACCGCTCGTGTATCGTCAATCGCTCTGGCAGCACGAGCGGTGGCTCGAGCGGCTCTGGCTCGAGCGGTGGCTCGACGGGTGGCTGGAGCGGCGGCTCCAGCTCCACCACTTGCCAGAACCCGGAGGGTACGCACTCCGTCATGGCGGCCCTGGCAGTGGCTGCCGCCAACGAGCTCGGGCGCTGGCAGCCGGTGCAGGACTTTGCCATCGGCAGGATGGGCCCGCACGAGGCGCTGGTGCTGAGCTCCACCGGCAAGGCGCGCTGCGGCTCTTGCACCAACATCCAGGCCCTGCTCGACCTGCAGAAGGAAGAGGTGACGAACAAGGTGTACCTGCCGGGCAACGTGTTGCTGTCGCCCGCAGCGCTGCGCAGCCGCATGGTGGCCAAGTATCGCGACCAGCAGGGCTGCGAGCGCCAGCCCTCGAACGGCGGCACCACCAACTGCCCGGCGGAGCAGCACCAGCTCATCTTCCAGCGCTCGGAGGCGGGCGGCTGCGACACCAACTACTACTTCGTGGCGAAGAAGAGCGACGGCACCTCGCTGCAGTATCCCCAGCAGCTCAAGAACAAGCTGCTGTGGGTGGATCGCGAGAACCCCTACGTGCAGTTCCAGAGCGTCGGCGAGGTCGTCTCGATCGATCCCACGTACGGCCTGAACGACGGGGGCTCGACCAGCACGGGCTCGTGCAACACTGCCTGCGTCAAGATGACCACGACCAATGTCAGCAACCAGTGCTGCTCCTGCAACGGTAAGACAAAGTCTTTCAAGCGCACCACCTGGAACCCCAACACGTATCTCTGCCAGTGAGGTAGTGCGCCGCGGGCGGCCGCATGAAGCGGCCGCCTGCGCTGTTGCCCTGCTCGGTGTCGTGAGCTCAGCCGTTCGGGCGTAGCCGCCCGCGATCGAGCCGCACGCTGCCCGGCACCTGCAGGGGGCCGCGCGCTCGCTGGCGCAGGGCGATGCCGCCGGCATGCTGCTGCCACCAGGCCGCACACAGCTCTGCCGTCCACTTGCCCGCGTCCTGGCAGGCGTCCAGCTCGGCGCGTAGCGCGCGGGCGCTCGCGGGGCGCTCCGCTGGCGCCTTCGCCAGGCAGCGCAGCACCAGCGCCTCCAGATCGGCGGGCACTGCTCGCTCCAGCCGCTGGCTCGGCGGCACGGGTGCCTCGTGCAGCTGGCGCATGCCGATCTCCAGCAGGTTCTTGCCCGGAAAGGGCGGGCTGCCGGCGAGCAGGAAATAGCCGAGCGCGCCCAGCGAATACAGATCGCTGGAGCTCGTACGCGGGATCGCTCTGAGAGGAGCTGAGGGGCAGGGGGGGCGCCACGGGGGGCGGAGCCTAGAACGCAACGTAAAGCTGGGCGATAGCTGGCGAATGACATCGAACGAGTCAGCGCCGGTTGCATAAATGTCGAATACTTGCCGGCGGTTGCCTGGCAGGTGGAGCGGGCGCGCGGACTCTGGGGTCCTCGAGCTCGAGGGCTATTCAGCCTCGCGCGACCGTCCGTTGCTGCCGGGGGGGAGCAATGGCTATGGAAAATACGGTCGAAGGCAAGCTCAAGGGCGCTGGTGGGGCCATTGGTGACGGCACGCTGATCGGCGGTGCGGCGCCGCGCTTCGACCCCATGGGGGTGAGGATCTTTCGCCGCGACTTTGCCTCTTCTTACGGCTGGTGGGGCAACGTCGCGGTGGTGCTCGGCAGGCAGCCGCCGGACGCGGCGCACGTGGCCAACTACCGCGAGTGCGTGACCGAGCTGCACAAGCTCTATCCGCGCGGTGTGGGCCTGATCACCGTGGTCCACGACACCTCTGCGCCGAGCCAAGCTGGGCGTGAGGCCATGATCAAGATGTTCAAGGAGATCTGGCCGCTGATGAGCGCCGCGCTGTTCGTGCCCAATGCCGAGGGCTTCAAGGCGGCCATGTTGCGCAGCGTGATGGGCGGGCTGATCCTCGCCACCGGACAGCGCGATCGAGTGCGGGTGGCGCGCTCGCTCAGCGACGGGCTGCCCTGGTTCCTGCACAAGGTCATGGGCCCCGACGAGGCGCTGCGCCAGCTGCAGCACCTGCAGTGGGGTATCGAGCGATTCTGCGAGACCGAGAGCGAGCGGCAGTAGGGCTCGCCGCGCGGCGGCGGGCTGCGCCGTGCTGCGGCGCTACTTGCTCTGGTGTCGCGCCGGCGGAGGAGGGGTGAGCGCGCTCGACACCTTGTTGCCCAGCCAGGCCGCCGCCGGAAGAGACAAGAGGTGGCTCACCGCGTTCAGCGCGCGCCGCGAGGGCCCGGAGCGATGATCCAGCCAGCTCGGCCCCTCCGGCGTGGCGCGAACGAGCGCGGCCGCGGCCAGCTCCGCAGCGGGCGCGTCCACCAGCGCTCCCCGAGCGAGCAGCTGCTGGAGCGCCTGCAGCGTCTCCAGATCTCCGAGCGGGCTCAGCTCCAGCACCTCGCCCAGGAGCCGCGGCGCCGCGAAGTAGCCCGACAGCGCGCGCTCCGGCTCGCTTGCGGTCGTGGCTTCACTGCTGACCTGCAGCGCGCGCTGCTCGCCGCCCAGCGCGCCGAGCAGGCGCGCGCACTCGTCTTTGCGCCGTGCCGCCTCGAGCAGCAGCTGCTGGGTGGAGCAGGCAATGACCTGCGGCCGCTGGCTCTCCTGCAGCTCTGCCAGCAAGGTGCCGCGCTCCCAGCCGAGCAAGCGATACGCCGCCAGCTCGCCCGACAGAGGACCGCACACGGCGTCGATGACAGTGCCCGCCGAGCACCACAGCTGCCCGCGCGCGCCCTCGTTCGTCACCATCAGCACTGCGCTCTTGCCTGTCAGCTCGAACAGCTGCAGCAGATCGGCCATGGCCAGCTCGCTGAGGCTGCCCGAAAACAATGCACCGCTCAGCGCCTCCGCGGGCGCGCCGCGCACCATTAGGCGCTGGCGCAGCTGCTCGTCAAAGGCCAGCAGCGCAGTGCGCCTGCAGCTCTGCAGCCACTCACTCAGCGCACTGCGGCTCAGGCCCAGCTGCCGCCGCGCTCCTTCGAGCCGCAGCTTGCCCGCGAGCACTCGATTGAACAGCACCAGCTTGCGGGCATCCTCGTCCGCGGGGCTGCGCCGCGGCCGGGTCTGCGGGCTGAGGTTTTTCATCACCCGGCACTGACGGCTCGGCGCACGTGGCGCTGAAGTGTGGCATTTAGCGCTCGGACTCGATGCCGGGCTCCAGGTCGAAAGGCAGGCTCTCCGCCAGCCCTGGCTCGTCCGGATCGCTTTGCAAGTGCACGCGAAACTCGAACAGATCGCGCCGCCGATCCAGCCGCGGCCGCACGCTGCCCGAAGAGCGCGACCGGTGCAGATCATCGATGTCCAGGTCCGTCACCAGCAACATCTCCACATTGGGATCCGCCTGCGCCTGAATGCCATCGCGTGCGAACTCGAAGTCGCTCGGTGTAAACACCGCCGCCTGTCCGTAGTGGATGTCCATCGCTGCAACGCTCGGCAGATTGCCGATGATGCCCGCCGTGACCACGTAGATCTGATTTTCGATGGCGCGCGCCTGACAGCAAAAGCGCACCCGACAGAAGCCCTGCCGATCATCCGTGCAGTACGGCACGAACAAGATCTCGGCGCCGCGGTCACTCAGATAACGCGCCGCTTCCGGGAACTCCACGTCGTAGCAGATCAGCACCCCCACCTTGGCCTTGGGCGTGTGCATGATGCCCAGATCACTGCCGCCCTCCAGCCCCCAGTACGCCTTTTCACCTGGAGTGATGTGCAGCTTCGGCTGCAGCTGCACCCGCCCATCGGGAAAGACGAAGGGGCACACGTTGAACAACGTGCCGCGCAGCTGCATCGGGTGCGTGCCGGCGATGATGTGGATGCCAAAGCGCTTGGCGAGTGAGCTGACCAGCTCCAGGTACTCGTTGCTCAGCGCCGCCAGCTTCAGCACCCCCTCGCGCGCGCCCAGCCGCTCCAGCCCTGGCTGAGACAGCAGCTGCACGCTGACGAACTCGGGAAAGACCACGAAATCCGCGCGATAGCCCGCCGCCGCCTCCACGAAGTACTCCAGCTGCTCGGCGAACGCGGCAAAATCCTTCGTGCGCCGCACCTGGTGCTGCACCGAGGCCACCCGCACCTTGCGCGCGCCGACCGACGGCTGCGCCACGTGATCGGGGTTGAGCCACTCGATCAGGATCGCGTTGTTGCGGCTGCGCGGATCTCGCACGTAGTTGCGCAGCACACCTCGCACCACGAAGCCCTCGCGCAGCTGAAAGCTCAGCACCATGTCCTTGAGCTCGCCCGTCTCCACCTTGCGCACGTATTGCTCGGGCGTCAGCGTCGGATGATTGATGAAGCCGTGGATGCGCCCGCCCGCCACGATGCGCCGCAGATTCAGCTGCTTGCAGATCGAGCGCCGCGCCGCGTACAGCTCGCGCCCGATGCCCTGACCGCGCGCCGCCGGGTCCACGTACACGTCCACCCCGTACAGCGTGTCCCCCTCCGGGTTGTGATTGTGAAAGTAGCCGCCGTCCGTGATGCCCGAATACGTGTGCGGCCGGTATGGATCCGAGCCCAGGCTCACGATCAGCGCGTGCGCTGCGCCCACCAGCTGACCATCGCGCTCCACCACCAGCTGCCCGTCGGGAAAGACGCGCAGGTGATTGCGCAGCTGCGCGCGATTCCAGACCACGCTCTCCTCCAGAGGAGTCGGAAAGCAGCGCTTGTTCAGCTCGATCAGCGCGTCCACGTCCGACAGCTCGGCGGGGCGCAAGGTGGCCTCGCCCGCTCTGGTGGCGAACTTCCTGGGGTGCATGGGGGTAAACATGCACGCCAGCTCGCGCCCGCGCAAGTCACGGGGCCGCCACCCCGCGTTGCCGCGAGCCCCGCTGTGAGCCTGCAGGCGAGCTCCGCTGTGTGCCTGCTGGTGAGCCCTGCTGATGAGCAGAGCGCCGCGCGGACCGTTCGAGGAAAGGGGCCGGGCCCGCGCTGCGCCCACTCGCCGGCATATCGGGACGCGCAGCGAACACGAGCGCACGGCACCGCGCCCACCTCGGCGGAATTGTTCCACTGCACGGCGAAAGCGCGCTGCGCGCGCGTGAGCGCACGCGACCCGCGTGCGCTCACGCCACGCGCGGGGTGAGCCGCAGCACCGCGCAGCTCACCGCCAGCGCTCAGCTCGCCGAGCACCTCGCCACGTCCGCGGGCGCGAACGCCCCTGACGCACACTCCCGAACGTACCCTGGCCCGCAGCGCGCCCCGCGGATTCCGGCGCGCCATGGCTCGGCCATCGGCGTGCATACTCACAGCCCGCCAGCTTCGACCTCGATCCGCAGATGCCCCGCCGGTATGAGCACACCCTACCACGAAAAAGTTCGAGCGCCTCAGCCCCTCGAGCGCTCACTTCACGGCACAAAGGGCTTGAATCAACTCCACGCGCGCCCGCTCCCACCAGCAGGACTAACCCGCCAAAGACCGAACGAGTCGAACCTCGTGCGGCGCCAGCTGGCTCGCCGCCATGCCAGCCACGCGCCGAAAGCCAGCACCCTCGTACAGCGACACGGCAGAATGATTGGAAGCGATCACGTCGAGCACCAGCGCGTTGGCTCCATCGGCTTTCGCCCAGGCCGCGACACTTTCCATCAGCTGCACGCCGATCCCCTGGCGCCGCACCTTGGGCGAGACCCACATGCTGATCAACTCGCGCAGCTCGCTGCTCCGGTGCTCGGCTCCTCGGGCCACGCCGACGTCCTCCCCGCTGGCGACCGCGACGAACGTTGCAAACTCGACGACCTGATCCTCCCAGCGAGCCATGCTCCACTGCGCAGCTTCAGCCAACGTCGTGCCGAAGGCATACGGAGCCTCCTCGAGCGCCTGCAGGCGAATGCTTCGCCAGCGAGCGCCTTCGCCGGCCTGCAATCTCTGTATCCGCACCATGATAGCGGCGAGCCTAGCAGTTCGTGTTCTTCTCGCTTCGAGCAATCCGCCGGCATCCCGCACCTCGAGCGCCGCGGCGATCGTGCTTCGCCCGCTGGGTGCCCCGATATGCCGCCCGCGCCGCACGGCGGAGGCCCGGCCCAACCCACAGGGCTCACGCCGTGCCCGCACGCCCACGTGGGCACGCCCCCCGCGCCCACGTGGGCACGCGCTCCGTGCCGCGCGTCTCCGTCCCCGACGCCGCGCGTCTCCGCGCGTTCGTCGGGTCAGCTCTTCATCGCCGCCCCATTGGGCAAGCGCAGCACGAGCTCGAAGGGGCGGTAACCATGGGCAGCAGCGCCGGTGAAGGTGATGTCCACGTCGCCGCCGTGTTCGCGGAAGAAGCCGCGAACGGCGTCCATGCCCACGCCGCGGCCGGATACCTGTGAGACCTGCTCGGCGGTGGACACGCCGAACTCGAAGATGGCCTCTGCCACGGCTTGATCGGAGCTGTCGTGGCGGCCTGTCTTGGCGCGCAGCTTCTCGAGGGGTAAGCCGCGGCCGTCGTCGGAGAGGTAGATGCTGAAGCTGTGCTGGTCGCGCTCGGTGCGCAGGGCGATCTTTCCCTGTGGGGTCTTGCCGGCGCGGGTGCGCTCATCGGGGGCCTCGATGCCGTGGGCGATGGCATTGCGGAAGGACTGCACGAGCGCGTCGCGCACCAGCTGGCCCCACTCGGGGTCGAGCAAGGTGCCGTCGTCTTGCCACTCGACGTGTGGCACTGATTTGCCCAGCTCCTGCGCGAGAGAGGGAAACACGCGCATGGTCTCGCGCAGCACCTGATCGAAAGGTACGGCGTTCATGCGATGCAATGCGGTCTTGACCTGCGCCAGCGCGCGGGCAGGGTAGGAGGGGCGATCGTTGCTCTGGGAGAGCGCGCTCTCGATGGCGCCGATGGCCTGCTTGAAGCGCTCCTCCGCGCCGACCCAGAGGCGGCCCAGCTTCTTCTCGCCCACCCGCTCGTATTCCACGAGCAGCTGGTCGAGCGCGCTCAGCGCCTGCAGCAACGGGCTGCACGGGCCGCCGCTGGCGCCGGGTGCCGAGCAGGCGTCCTCGGCGGCGTGCGCCGCGGTGACCACGTGCCCCAGCCCGAGCGCGCGAGCGTGGCCCTTGAGCGTGTGCACGCTGCGGAATACGCTGCGCAGAGGCAGTTGCTCCAGGGTGCCGGGCTGGCTGGCGCGCGCCAGGGGATCACGCAAGCTGCGCCGGGCGGCGTCGCAGAAGGTGCGGAACTCGTCGAGCCCCGCGTCCAGCATCTCGGCCATCAGCGCCATCTCGCGCGCAGACTCTTCGGCAGCCCGCTGCAGGCGGCGCAGCAAGGTCACGTCGCGCACGGTGACCAGCACCTTCTCGACCTTGCCGTGTTCGTCCAGGATCCAGCTCCAGTCGAGCTCGAAGTGCTGGCGCTTGCCGCCGGGGGCGGGCCGTGAAAACTCCTTCACCAGGTGGTCGGCGTTGGCGTTGGCGATGGCGCGCGAGCAGCCGAAGCTGAAGCGCAGCGCCGACTCGTTGGTGGCCAGCACGTCGGGCTCCAGCTCGGCTCCGCGGAACAGCACCTCGGCCAGGGGCCGGCGGGCGAGCTCCTGGCTGCCGGCGATCTGCTCCAGGTGGCGCGAGTACTCGGGCTGCACCTCCAGCTGCTCGTCGATGGTGAACACGCCCTGCTGCATGCCGTCGAGCATGGCCGCGATGGTGCGGGTCTTGGCTCGCAGCTCGCGGGTGCGGTCCTCTACCTTGCGCTCCAGGCTCTCGTAGAGCGAGGCGTTGGTGATGGAGATGGCGGCCTGCCCGGCGATCAGCCGCAGCGTCTCCACCCGCTCGGAGCTGAAGGCAGAGGTGGTGGCGTCGTTCTCCACGTACAGCACCGCCACCAGGCCACCCTGGTTGAGGATCGGCATGCACAACACGCTCTTCACCTGGGCGCGCTGCACGTAGTCGTCGCCGGCATAGTCCGGGTGGCGCTGGGCGTCGTCGATCACCAGGGGTTGCAGCGAGCGGGCCACGTAACGCACCATCGGCGCGCACACGCGCGGCTCTTGCTCCAGCGGGTGATCGGCGCTGACCTCGCGCTCGGCGCTGCGGATGTCCGCGCGGGCGCGCACCTTCAGGCCACCGTCCTCCGGCAAGATCAGGCAGCCGTGCTCCGCCGCGGCGTTCTCCAGGATGGCATCCATCAGCTGCGCGAACAGCCGCTCGCTCTTCACCTCGCTGGAGATGGCCTGGGTGGCCTTGAGCACGCTGCCGAGATCGAGCGCGCTGCTCTGCAGCTCGCCCGCGGCACCGGGGCTGCTGCTGAGTCGGGGCAGCGGCTGGACGCTGGGCTCGGGACGCAGGCTGCGCTCGCCGCGCGGGCGCCCGCCGAACCACTCCAGCATCTGCCGCTCCAGGCGGTTGACCTTGGCGCGCGCGCCCCACTGTGCGTACAGGCGCAGCGCCTCGCGCAGCAGCGCCTGGGCGAAGGCGGGCTGCTGCCGCTCCAGCCAGTAGCGCCCGTGTAGCTCGGTGGCGAGCGCGCGCAGGTGCAAGAAGGCTTCGCCGGTGGCTGCGGCGGCCTGCTCGTACAGGGCCATCACCGTCTCCAGCGGCTGCTGGCGGACGCGCGCGAGCTCGGCGGCTGCCAGCAGGTGTTTGTGCGCCAGGTTTTCGGGGCACAGCGCGGCCCAGCCCTGCAGCTTGGCGGTGAGCTCGTCCAGCTGCTGCTCGAGGCGCTGCCGCTCTTCGGCCCCTGCCGCCGGCCAGCGCTGCTGGGAGATGAGCAGGCACTCGCACAGGTAATATTCGGGCAGGATGAACAAGGTGGAGGCGGCCACCAGGCGCGCGGCGGTGAACTCCGACCAGCGCTGCGCGCTCTGCCACTCGCCCAGCAGCACGTTGACCAGCATCTGGATCTGGCCGTGCTGAAAGCCCCACTGCGCGTTGCCGCCGGCCACGAGCTCGCTGGTCAGCTGCTGGTCGGCGCGGGCGTGTGCCTCCGGGTCTTCTTCACTGTCGCGCATGTGGTCGAACGCGCGCTGGCAGAGCCGGATGGCGTCCAGCTGGGCTACGGCGCGGATGCGCTCGAACAGTGCCAGCATGGCGTCGGCCTCTGTCGAGCACTCGTCCAGCGGCCGCCCCAGGTGGAGCAACATGCGCAGGTGCAGCGCCTGCGAGAACGCCAGGTGCTGGTGATCGCCGGTCTCCATGCCCAGCCGCTGCGCCTGCTGGAAGCTGTGCAGTGCCTCCGGGTAGGGCGCGCCCCACGGTGAGACATACGCGGCGAAGACGAAGTGCACCTGCGTGCTCAGTCCGCGTGCCTGGTAGCGGTCGAGCACGCGAAAGGCCACCTGCCCGAGCCGGTACGCGGCGCGGAAGTCGCCGAGCACGGAGCCCTGGATCATGCCGCAGTCCACGAAGTTCTTGGCGGAGACGGCGCTGATGCCGTGACACAGCGCCAGATCGAACATGAGCAGCTCCGCCAGGATGAACAGCGGCGGATACGTCATGATCGCGGGCGGCACCACCTGGAAGAGCAGCTGCATGGCCACCTGGCGCTCCGGATCGGTCAGCTCCGGCAGGGCCGCCAGCTCTTCGATCGACACACGCGCGAGGTGTGCCTGCATCTTGCCGATGCCAGCGCCGATGCCCTGATTGATGGCGTCCGGCAGCGCCGGAAAGTCGATGCCCAAGAGCGCCAGGCCCTCGCGCACGGCGCTCACCGCATCGACGAACTTGCCCTGGTGCGCCATCACCTCGCACTTGCGCAGGTAGACTCGGCCGCGATCGGCCTTGCCCGGGGCCAGCTCGAACAGCTCTTCGCAGAGCTCCGCGGCGCGCTCGCGCTCGCCCGCCATCAGCACCGCGCCCACCCGCTCGAAGAACAGGGTGAAGCGCAGCTCGGGCCGCGCTGACCACTCTGCCGCGCCCAGGCACTCGGCGCCCGCATCGTAGTAATTGGCGGCCAGGGCAAAGGCGGTGGCGGCCTGCGCTCGCGCGCCTGCCTGCTGGTTGAGCTGTGCCAGTGCCTCGCGGTCGTTCACCGTGGCGATCAGCCGACGGCCCAGGTTCAGGTGGTTGGCGATCGCGAACAGCTCGGCGGGCGCGTGGGGCTGCGAGGCCTCCGCCAGCAGCTTGCGGCCGATGCGCAGGTGCATTGCGCTGCGCTCGCTCTCGGCGATCAGCGAATACGCCGACTGCTGTACCCGATCGTGCTGGAAGCGGTAGCGGACGTGCAGTACGTCTTCGGGCCGCGGGGCGCCGCTGGCTGGCGCCTCGTCGCCATCGCCGCGCAGCAAGCGGTAGTTGGTGTCCAGCGGCACCAGCAGGCCCTGCTCGAGCGGTTGCCACAGCCGCTGCGCCACCACAGCCGCTGGCTCGCCGAGCAAGCTGCTCAGGGTGGCGAGCGTAAAGACGTCGCCGATGCAGGCGGCCACTTCCAGCGCCGAGCGGGAGGCAGGCGGCAGTTGCTCCAGGCGGCGCACCAAGAGCTGGGCCACGTCGTCGCTAGCGGGCAGCGCGCGCACCTGCTCCAGCTGCCACTGCCAGCGCCCCTGCGCCGAGTCAAAGGACAGGATGCCCTCGCGGTACAGCGTGGTCAGCAGCTCGCAGGCAAAAAACGGGTTGCCCTGCGTCTTGCGCTGGATCTCTCGCGCGAGCGGCGCCGCCTGAGCTGGCGCGCATTGCAAGCTGCCCGCCACGAGCTCCGCCAGGGCACCTTCGTCCAGCGCCTCGAGCTGCAGCTCGCAGAGCGCCGCGGGCGCTTGCTCGCGCAGGCGCCGCAGGGTGGCCCGGAGCTGGTGGTCTTCGCCCACCTCGTTGTCGCGGTACGCGCCGATGACCAGCACGTGGCGCAGCTCGTGACGCAGGAACATCTCTGCCACCAGCTCCAGGGTGGAGGCATCTGCCCACTGCAGGTCATCGAGGAAGATGACCAGTGGCTGGCTGGCGCTGGCCACTGACTGCAGCAGCTGCGCAAACAGAAACTGAAAGCGGTTCTGCGCGCCCAGAGGCGCCAGCGGCTCTGCTGGCGGCTGCGCGCCCAGCAGCTGGCCGAGCTCCGGCAGCACCTCGCACAGCGCGCCGAGCCCGGGGCCCAGGCTCAGCCGCAGCGCCTGCAGCCAGTCCTCGAGGCGAGTGTCGGCTTCGGCTTGCCGCTGCCGCAAGAGCGAGCGAACGGCTTGCAGCAGCGCCGCGTACGGCAAGCTGCGCTCCAGCTGGTCTAGCTTGCCGGAGACGAAGTACCCGTGTTTGTCCGTGACCGGACGGTACAGCTCGCGCACCAGCGACGACTTGCCCGCGCCCGAGTAGCCCGAGATGAAGAGCAGCCGCGCGCGGCCCGCGCTGGCGCTCTCGAACACCTCGAGCACGCGCTGGACCTCGCGCGAGCGGCCTACCAGCTGCTGCGACAGGGTGAAGCGCTCGGAGACGTCCGCATGCCCGAGCTCGAGCTCGGCGCCGCTCGCGCCCGCTGCGTGTGCGGCGCGGCAGCGGCTCAGATCTGCCAGCAGCCCGCGTGCGCTCTGGTAGCGCTCGCGCGGCTCCTTGGCCATCAGCTTGTGCACCAGGCGCGAGAGCCCCAGCGGCACCGCCGGGTTGCGCTCGTGAGCGAAGGGAGCTGGCCTGGAGATGTGACAGTGCACCCAGCCGATCACGTCCGAGGCCTGGAAGGGCAGCTGCCCCGTCAGCAGCTCGAAGAAGATCGCGCCCAGCGAGTAGTAGTCGGCGCGATAGTCGACCGTGCGGTTCATGCGCCCGGTCTGCTCGGGCGAGAGATAGGGCAGGGGCCCCTCCAGCTGCTCGCTGGCGCTCGCGTCCTGGCGCTCGCGCGAGATCTCCGAGGCCAGCTTGAAATCGGCCAGCTTCAGCTCACCGCTGGTGGGGCTGAGCAAGAGGTGTGCGGGCTCGAGCGCCCGGTGGATGACGTGCTGGGCGTGCACGCGCCCGAGCGCGCTGACGGCGCGCGCCGCCACCTCGAAGAACGCGGGCAAGCTCAGCGGCAGCTCCCGCTCGGCCAGGCTCTGGCCGCCAAAGTCCTCCAGCACGAGCGCCGGGCCGCGCTCCGTCTGCACCAGCTCCAGCGCCTCGATCACGCCGGGGCCGCGAAGCTTCGCCAGCAGGCGGTGCTCGAACTCCAGCCGGCGAGTCTCTGCCCGCGCCGGTAGCTCGCGCGAGCAGAGCTTGATGACTACTCGCTTGCCGTCCTGCTCGCGCAGCGCCCGCAACACGACTCGCTGTTCGCCGCGGGTGAGCTCATGGCCCAGTCGATAGCCGGGTATTTTCATGCCGTCGTCTCTGCCCGAGCAAACGACCGTGCGGGCTCGCAGCTCTATTCGAGCAGCGGGATTTGCGGCGCATTCTGGCCGCCCTCTGGCCGCGCCCCGTGTCGCTCAGGCGCTGCCGAGCGCGTCGCGGATGACCGCCACCAGCGAGACCAGGTTCGGCGGCTTCACCAGCCAGGCAGTGGCGCCCACCTCGCGGCCCTCGACGAAGCGCGCCCGCGACACGTCCGAGGTGAGCACGAACACCGGCACCTTCGAGTACCCGGGCAGCCTGCGCAGCTGGCGGATGAACTCCAGCCCATCCATCGTGGGCATGTGGATGTCGGTCAGGATGGCCTCGAAGTTCTGCGTGCGCGCGCGCCACAGCCCTTCGCTGCCCTCGGTGGCCTCGCAGGTCTGAAAGCCCGCGCGCGTGAGGGTGGCGCACAGCACTTCGCGAGAGGCGCTCGAGTCATCCACCACCAGGATGCGCGACGCCCTGGCCGGCGCCGGGGCGGGTTCAGAACTCGTGCTCATCGTGTCTGCTTCTAGGTGACCCTGCGTCACCTCAAAAAGAACGACAGCTTCCCGTGGCTCTTGAGAGTGGGGGCAGCATTTGCGCCGGGCAGCCGTGCAGGTGCGCACAGCGCGTGACCGAGCCCACACCGGGCGTCACGAGCGGCTCCGCCGTGCGCTGTGGCGAGGGCGGCTTTATGCCTCGCCGATGGCGTTGCGCACGGCCTGCAGCAGCGCCGGGCCGGTGATGGGCTTGGCCAGCACGGCGTGCGCGCCCAGCCCCGTCATCACCTCGCGGTCGCGCGGGCCGGCCTCGGCCGTCAGCATCACCACCGGGATGTGGCACGTGCGCTCATTGCTCTTGAGGATGCTCAGCGCCTTGTTGCCGTCCATCACCGGCATCTGCACGTCCAGCAGCACCAGGTCCGGCACCTCCACGCTGGCCAGGCGCACCGCCTGCGCGCCGTCCTCGGCGTGGATGAGCACGTAACCGTGCTGATGCAGAACGTTCTGTTCCAGCTGACGGAACATCCGCGAATCGTCGGCAACGAGGATCACTTTGGGCATCCCGTCTCTGTATGACGGCGTTTGGAGGCTCCCCCTAGAGGGGCTGGGGACGGAAAGGACACGCGCCCGCTGCCCAGCGACCTGGAAGGCACAGTTCGTGTTTCATCCTGGAACTTCAGCTGGCTATTGAAAGCGACTCTCAGTTGCAGTAATCGCCCTGGCGATGTCTTGCCGAAAGAATCACCTCCCCCGTCTCGCGCTGGCTGCGGCTGCAGCGCTCGCGGCTTGCGACGATAGCTCCACGTTCATCCCTGCCGGCGGCACCCCGCCGCAGGCCGGTGGCGCCCTGCAGCCAGAGGCCGAGGGCCCCGCTTACATCGTCTCCACGCGCGTGTTCGACCCCGAGGTGGACGCCCGCACGTCGTACTTCTACGTGGTCGACTCGCTCGACGCCGGTACGGAGATCGACGAGACGAAGGGTCTCGAGCTGCCCGGCTCCGCGCGCCTGTTCGCCGACGAAGAAACGGGCTGGATCGCGATCGGCTCGGGTGAGGACGCCACCATCACCCGCTATACCGTCAGCGCTGACGGGCGGCTGCTGGCCGGCGACCGCATGAGCCTGCAGTCGTACGGGGTCACCAGCCACTGGAGTGACGACCTCTACTTCGTCTCGCCCACCAAGCTCTACTACCCCGACCGCAGCAATCAGCAGCTGTTGATCCTCAACCCGGAAGAGATGGCCATCACGGGCACGATCCCGCTGCCGGCCGCGGCCGCGCGCGAGGGCTACGAGCCCAACTACAGCTACGAGGCGGTCTATCGCGGGGAGCTGCTGCTCTTCACCATCGGCTGGTTCGACTGGACCAACGACGCGATCCTGGGCGAGACCGGGCTGGTGGTGATCGACACCAGCACCGACCAGGTGCTGCGAGTCGACGTGAACGACAGCTGCGGCGGCATCACCACACCAGTGAACCTCGACTCGGGCGACACCTACCTGCTGGCCTCGGCGCTGGCCGCCGCCAATCACCGCCTCGAGCGCCTGCCCACGCCGCCCTGCGCGCTGCGCATCCGGGCGGGGGAGGACACCTTCGATCCGGGTTACGCGCAGCCACTCTCCGCGCTGGTCGATGGCGCGCTCGCGGGCGAGCCAGTGCACGCAGGCGGTGACTCGCTGTACTTCCGCGTCTTCGACGAGAGCGCTGCCAGCGTGCAAGACGGACAGTTCAGCTGGGACATCACCGGACAGCCCGTCTGGTCCTGGGTGCGCTGGGACGTGTCCGAGCCCGCGGCGCAGCCCGACCCGACCCTGGTGCCATCCACCGCGGACGTCGTCTGGTTCCGCGCCGACGAGCGTACGTTCGGCATGGAGGCGCTCGACGAGGAGTACTCACGCACCCGCCTGATCGAGCTCTCCGCGGCCGGCGGAGCCGCCCCGCGCCTGACCGCGCCCGGCTTCTTGCAGGGGCTGGCCCGGGCGCGCTGATTTAGCAGCTTTGGCCAGCCACGAGCTGGGTGGTGGCCTCCACGGCCAGCACCTTCGCCTTGCGCTCGAGGCGGATGAGCCCCGTGCGCTTCTGATGAATGGCAGCCTCGTCTTTGATGACCTGCGAGCTGCAGCTGAATTGGCACGCGGAGAGGTTCTTTTGCCGTAGCTTGTGCCCCACCTCTTTCAGGATCTGAGCGCGCTCGGCAGGCGACAGGGTGAGCTGCCCGTCTTCCCCGCGAGAGCCCAGCGCTCTCTGTGTGGCGATCGAGCTGATGGCGTAGTCCTCGGCGATGGCGCTGCGCAGATTCGACATGAAGGCGTTGCAGTAGCGATCATAATAGGCATCGCCCTCCTTCTTGCCGTGCCAGTCACAGCCGCCGCCGCAGTAGAACGCGTACGCGCACTCGTGACAGCGCGGATTGGCGAGCAGCGGAGAGCGCTGCCAGGCGCGCCGCAGTTGCTCGTTGTACACGACGGTGCCGGTATGAAAGTGGCCCACCGGCTCGAAGAGCTCCACCTCTTCCCAGCAGCTGTACACATTCCCCTTGGGGTCAAAGATGCACATGCTGTAGTTGGCACCACAAAAGCCTGTCTTGAAGGCATCCAGGCCACTTTTTTGCAGACTGGTGAAGTCGCCCAGGCTGTGGCTCTTGCCGGTGGCAATCTTCAGGCCGTGCTGGCTGACGAAGCCGGCCAGATCCACACCCGAGACGAGCTCCTCTTCGTGCATCCACTCCTTCTGATCCTCGATCATGTGCACCTCCGCCGCGTAGGCGAAGAACGCCGGCAACTCGTACCAGCCTCTGCTCCGGAACAGCTCGTCGAGCTGCAGAATGCTGGCGAGGTTGCGTTTGTCGATATTCAGGCGCACCGTTACCTCGACCCCTCGCCGGAGGGCAAGCGCGATATTCTCCACGATCGAGTCGAAGGAGCCCTGGCCCCCGCGGGTGACCCGGCGGGTATCATGTTGCTCTTTGGGCCCGTCCAAGGTGATCTGGATCCTCCGGATCCCGTCGGGGCCGAGTAGGTCTTCGTATGCCTGCAGCTGGGTGCCGTTGGAGATTGCGCGCACGGTCATGCCATTGGCGCGCGCCTTCTCGACGACGTGCTCGATCAGTGGCCGGCTGCGCTTGAGCAGCGGCTCGCCGCCATACAGCAGCAGGTCTCCACCTTGCAGCGACCGTCCTTCCGGCAACATCCGTGCGTAGGCCTCGAATGCTTTGTCCGCCAGCTCGATGCTCATCAGGTGCTTGACCAGCTCCCTGTCGGACTCGACGGCGGGCTTCTGGTAGCAGTAGAAGCAATCGAGATTGCACAGGTAGGTCGGCAAGAGCACGAACCCCGGCTGTTTGCGAGCGCGTTCGCGTTGATCCAGGCGGCCGATGAAATCGAGGAAGTTGCTGCGCTCCTCGTCACGGCTGAGCTCCGTCAAATGACCGCGCTCGAGCAGCACGCGACGGTTGGCTTCGCTCAGCTCGTCTTCGGTGATTTCACGGTCCGGCTGCTCCAGTAGATCGGCGATGCGGCGAGGCACCAAGTCGATCGCCTTGGTGTAGCCATGGATCAGGAGAACCCGGTCCGCCTCATGCGTGTTGACTCGGATGATGTAGCTGGAAGGTCTCAACATGGTGCTTCTCCACACACTCGCAGATGGGTGTCATACGCGGGCAATCGCCGCTATCCTTCGGTCCAGCCCAGCGCCGGCGGCAGAGCGCCGTGGCTGGCTCGGGTGCTTTTCAGTCCGCCACCAACCGGCGTGGCTCCGCCACTCGCCGTCCTCGAGCGCGTCGGCGGCTCGGGCGTAGGGGGCGTCCCCCTGGAAGCGCTGAATGGCTGCGCTGATGTCCCGGGCCCGCTGGTGCAGCGCGCCGTCCTCGTGCAAATGCGAGATGAGCTCCACCAACTTGTCGGCGCTGGCCAGCTGATTGGGCAATGACAGCGCAATGCCGCATCGAACGAATTGGCGAGCCAGATCCTCACTGCCGCTGCCGCAAGGCAGGAGCAACGACGGAACGCCATGCGACGCGGCGCCGAGCGCGGCGCTACCGTGACCGCTGGTGATCGCACACGAGGCGTGGGGCAACACCATGTCCATTGAAATACCGGGACACGCGAGCGCATGTTCCGGCCACTTCTGGCAGCTCTCGTCGCTGCGCAGCACGTCCGCGACCAGCCTGAACGGCAGGCGTTCGGAGGCAGCCAGCAGGGCGGGCAGAAAACTGGGCTGGTTGAAGGTACGGCCCGCCTGGACGTACAGCAAGCCTCTGCGCGGAGAAGGCTGTGCCAGCCAGCTGGCGAAGCCCGCGTGGGCCTCTGGCCAGGGTTCCAGGCAAGGCCCGACGTGACGGACCCGCGAATGGTCGGGCTGGCGCGGCTCGAGCTCGGGGATAGTCCTCAGCAGAAAGAGATCGCCCTGCATGGGTGTATCGGCCACTGCAGCGACTGGTGGAGCTTTGGCAAAGCTCAGTGCGAGGTTCAGTAGACCGATGAAGACGTCGTGCCGCCATTGCTGCTCGGTCAGCGCCGCTCGGGCTTCGCTGGTGCTGCTGTTCCAGGCTGCCCGGGCCGATTCCGACGTCGGGAACAGGAACGTGGGCCCGCCCAGGATGGCCAGCGGTAGCCCGGCCGCCGCCGAGATCGCATACGCGCCCAGGGTGAAGACTTGACCTACCAGCGTGTCTGGCCGCCATCGCCTCGCCGCTGCGAGGACGTAGGCGCACTGAGCGTGAATGGCATCGGGTAAACCCCAGTCGGCCATCTTCAGCCCACACGCACGGCCTGGGGTGGGCGCCAGGTAGGTGAGCCCGCGGTTTCGCACCAGCTCCGCCGCATCTGGCTCCGTGAGCACGCACACCGCGTGTCCGCGAGCCTTCATGGTCCTGGCGAGGCCGAGCACCGGTAGCAACAGGCCCGGCGTGGATTGGCAACAAAAGAGGAGTCGCATCGAGTTCCTTGGCGTGGCAGCCCTGCGCGAGGACAGCGATACAGGCAGGCGGGGAAGGAGCGGAGAAGGGCGGGTGAGGGAGCTTGGAGAAGCGTCTCCTCACCCGCCCGGGGCTATCGAAAGCTCAGCGTACGCGCCCCAGGAAGGCCGGGCTGGTGAACAGGCCCGATGTGGTCGGGCTGCCGTCGTTCTTGCCGCAGCTATTACCAATGCAAAAGGCAACAGGGTTCTCGCGGCCGGTGTACCGCAGGCGCTCGAGCACGCTCCCGTCGAGTCGCTTCAGCGCGGCGCCCGCCGAGAGCGGCGTCGCGCCACCTCTGGCTCGTTCCAGGCTTTCCGGGTCTAGCTCTTCGAGCTGGAGCTCCTCGAGTAGGGTTTCATTCAGACTGACGATGCTTTCGTCCTGTTTGGCATTGCTCATCTCGCATCTCCCTCATCACAGGGCCGCGGGGCCCATGGCACAGCACGAGCCCACCGCTCCAACAGCGGTGGCGGCCAGTGCACGGAGAGAACGAGTGACGCGCCCACGCTGGCCGTCGATGTCGCAGCGGGAGCTCCGAAATGAGGCCCGCGCCTGCCGGGTGTGGGACAGGCTGTTCCTACGAGTCGGGCGGCGTCATCAAGGTCCGCAGCTGATCTTCGAAGGCTCGTACCTGGCGCCGGGTGAGCCCAAGGTTTCGTGCCGAGGCCTGCTGCGACAGGCCCTCGCAGAAGCGGGCCTGGAAGACAGCCTGCCACTCGGGCGGCAAAGCAGCGAAGTAGGCCCGAGCTTCGCTGCAGCGCTCCCGCGCCTCGGCGTATACGTCCAGCGTGTTGTCGGGGCGATCACGATCCAGCGCCACGACATCAGCCAGCAGTTCGCGCTGATGCTCGCGCCGGCGTAGCAGGTCAATGCATACGTTTCGGGCCACAGCCATCAGATAACCAAACGAAAGCTCTGCGGGGCTGGCGCTCGCGCATCTCGCCCAGTGCTGCAAGACGCGAAGAAATGTCTCCTGGACGGCATCGTCGATCTCGTGGGGGCTCAGCCCGCAGCGAGCACCCAGGAAGCGCCTGCGTAGAGCGTGCCGGAGGGGCAGCGAGTGGCTGCGATACAACCCAGCCAATGGCAGATGGCGATCGCGCGCCGTGCGTGAACTGGCTTCGGTGCAAGTGTTGGGGTGCGCGTCGGAGAGCATCATGGACCTGCTGGCGCAGCGATGTGAGCTACAGTGCGCGTATCGACCACCAGGGCGATCGGTTGCGTCGATTCAACCCTCGTATCGGCGGCTCATCTCGCAACGCCAACTTCAGCGCTGGTGGTCATGGCAGTGTCGCCGCCGCGGCTTCAGGCATGTGCCTCGTCAAGGCCGGAACGGAATGCCCCGATCGAGGCATGCGGCGATCTCCTGATACACTGCCAGCAGCCGCTCGGTGCTGGGCGAGCTGCCCACGGCCTCACGGATGCGCCGCGCCAGGCAGCCGCGCTCCAGGATCACGCGCAGCGGCTCGCGCCACTCGCTGAACTCGGGCTCGACCTCGCTCACGTGTTCGGCCAGGTGGCGCCAGATCGCGCGCGCGGGCATGGCGCCGCGCCCCGGTAGCCCGAGCGCCTCGAGCAGCTCGGGCTGCTCGATCATGGCCTCGTCCGCGTCGCGGATGGTGGCGTGCAGGAGCGGCGCGAGTTGCTCCGCGCTGAACGCGCGCTGCGCCTGGTAGCTGGACAGGCTCTCGCGCACCAGGAGCTTCAGCGCGCCCACCACCAGCCCGGCGATGGCGATGTCGGCGCGCGGGTGCTCCTGCAGATCCAGCAGGCGAATCTCGATCGCGTCGCGCTCGAAGCGGGCGATGCAGCCGCGCGCGTTGGCCCACTCGTGGCGCAGCACACCCTCCGGATCGTGCACCGCCAGGGCGTCGTACATCGGCCCGAGCAGCTGCTGCTCGTAGTCGGCGCGGGTGAACACCGCCTCCGGGATGACCAGCCCGGTCACGCTCGGCACGCGCCGGGCGTTGGTGCGGTACACGTCCACCCGCGTGTCCAGGAGCCCGGTGAGCTTGCCCTCGACCAGCGGCGAGCTGGCTGCCAGCGCCGGCAGTAGCGGCAAGAGCAGGCGCATGGCCGCGTGCAGCCGCCCGAACTCGTCATCGTTCGCGAACGGCAGGTTGATGTGCATGCTCTGCAGGTTGGCCCAGCCGTGCCCGCGGCAGTCAAAGATGCGATCAAACGCCTGGTACACGAAGTCGTTCTCGTGCGGCCACAGCTTCAGCTCCCGCTCTGGATCCATCCAGGGGTGCATGGCCGTCGACAGCAGGCGCGCCGAGAGCGGCCGGAGCAGCTCGCTCATGCGCGCCACGTGCTCCTGGAAGCGCGGCCCGAGCCCGCTCAGCGAGCGCACCGGGCCGTTGCACTTCATCTCGATCACGTGCAGCGCCAGCTCGTTCGACCAGGCAACGGGGCCGAGCTCCACCTGCAGGTCGTAGCCGCCGCCCACGCTCTTGAGCAGCTCGTCGGCTACCGGTCGCACGTCGAGCGACACCGGGTCGACAATCATGTACTCGAGCTCGATCCCGATACCTTCAAAGAGCCGCAGCGGAGCAGGGGTCATCCGCTTCGTTTACGGCAAGATCACCGGCTTGTCTTCGCCCCCGTCGCGCTTTGGTAGCTTGCGTGGCGTGATCACGAGTAGGTTCGCGTCGTACGTCAGGATCCCGAGCAAGATGGAGGAGGTCAGCCGGGCCATGCCCACGCGATAGTATTGCGAGCCGAAGCGCGGGTTATCGTGTAACGGGTCTGCCACGCTGACCTCACGCGTGGCAGGGTTGTACCCGCTGAGCACCACGAAGTGGCCGCTGGCCGTGCCGCGCACGTCATCGTATTCGTCGTTGAACTCCCGCGCGCAGTCGTACAGATACGTCGCGCTCAGGCCGGTGAGCACGGGGATGCCGCGGCGCAGGAAGCGGCGCAGCAGGCGGGCGTCCAGGTTCTCGTAGCGCAGGCTGCCGCCCAGGCTGAGAAACTCCAGGTAGTTTTCGGTGGCGAGCGCCAGCTTCTCCGAGGTCTTGTGACGGCGCTGCTCGCGCAGGCGCTCGGCCAGATCCACTGACGAGTTGAACCAGGTCGGATCGAAGATCTGCAGGTTGTACGTGAAGATCTCGGCGCGGAAGCCCCGCCGCAGCGCATGCACGGCCAGGCGCACCGCCAGGGTGCCGCCCTCCGGCAGCGGCTCCACGGTGTTGATCACGTCTTGCAGCCGCACCTCGTAGTCCCAGTAGCGATACACCGCATGCAGACAGGTCGGGCCACAGGTCGTGTAGTTCGGCTGCGGCAGCATCGAAAAGCGGAGCTGATGTCCGCCGACGGTGCTCGACTCGGGGGGTGGTGGGTTGCTCGACGTCACGTGCCTGCTGCTTCGGGGACGGATGGGCTTCGAGAGACCGGGGCTTCGAGAAGACCAGAGCGGGACGGCCAGGACCCTGATGCGGCTAAACGTGGACGGTGGGTGTGGGACCTACAAACCTGTTCAGGGCCAGAGATAAAGCTTACCAAAATCGCGAACCTAGCGCCCGTGTCCGGGCGCTCGATCGCGCTCACCGCTGAAACCAGCAGGAAAATGCGGGCTGGTTTCCGGCGTACACCCCCCGGTCACGCCAGCGCCCGGCAGCCGGGCTCAGGCGCCCTCTGTCTCGCCGCCCGGCAGCTTGCGATATTCGCGCTCCAGCTCTTCCAGCTGCTTCTTCGATAGCCCGCCGAGCGCCTGCAGCGCCTCGCGCAGACGCGTGCGCGATAGATCGGGTCCGAGGATGTGCAGCGTGTCGTACAGCGGGGTGGAGACCGCGTTGCCCGACAGCGCCACGAACAGCGGGAACAAGAGCTCGCGAATCTTGAAGCCCAGCCCCTCACCCAGGCGCTCCAGCTCCGCCTTCAGCGTCTCGGCGTCCCACTTGCGCAGCCCATCCAGCCGCCGCGAGCTGAAGAACAGGATGCGCTTCACCTCGTCCAGGCTCAGCTTCTTGTGGGCAAAGCTCTGCTCCGTGAGCGCCGGTGAGCCGCTGAAGAAGTGGCCCACCTTGGGCAACACGTCGCTCAGGCGCTCCACCCGCTCCTGCACCAGCTTCAAGATGGGCACGCCGTATTCACGGTTCAGCGCCCACTCCACCAGGCGATCGGCGAACTGATCGGCGGTCAGGTTCTCGCGGATGTAGCGCCCGTTCAGCCACGATAGCTTCGCCAGATCAAACACGGGCCCGCCCAGGGACACGCGCTTCACGTCGAAGCTCTGCGCCATCTCGTCCAGGGTGAACTTCTCCTCGCCGTTGGGCATGGTCCAGCCCATCATGCCCAGGTAGTTGAGCAGCGCCTCCGGCAGGTAGCCCATGCGCCGGTAGTAACCGATGCTGGTCGGGTTCTTGCGCTTGCTCAGCTTGCTCTTGTCCGGATTACGCAGGAGCGGCAAGTGACAGAGCACCGGCGGCTGCCAGCCAAAGTACTGGTACAAGAGGAGGTGCTTGGGCGCGCTGGTGATCCACTCCTCACCGCGCATCACGTGCGTGATCTCCATCAGGTGATCATCCACCACGTTGGCCAGGTGATACGTGGGCAGGCCATCGGCCTTGATCAGGACCTGCATGTCCACCTGCTGCCACTCGATCTCCACCGGGTCGCGCAGCAGATCGTTGATCACGCACACGCCCGTGGCCGGGATCTTCATGCGCACCACGAACGGCTCGCCGCGGCTCTTGCGCTCCTCCACCTCCTGCTTCGATAGTGAGAGGCAGTGCCCGTCGTAGCCGACGCGCCCCTTCTCGGCCAGCTGCGCCTTGCGCAGCGCCTCCAGGCGCTCCGCCGTGCAGAAGCACTCGAAGGCGTGGCCGCGCTCGAGCAGCTGGGCGGCGTGCGCCTTGTAGATGTCCGCGCGCTCGCTCTGCCGGTACGGCCCCTTGGGGCCGCCCACGTCCGGGCCCTCATCCCAGTGCAGCCCCAGCCAGCGCAGCGACGAAAGGATGGCCGCTTCGCTCTCGCGCGTGCTGCGCACCGCGTCAGTGTCCTCGATGCGCAGGATGAACTGGCCGCCGTGCTGGCGAGCAAAACACAGGTTGAAGAGCGCGATATAGGCCGTGCCTACGTGCGGATCGCCGGTGGGGGAGGGCGCGATGCGGGTGCGAACGGTCATGAGGGGCGGCAGGGTATTTTCAACTCGGCCCCGCATCAATCATCTCGAGCCTGGCGGCGGCGTCCATTCGGTCGTTTGGCCGCGGGGCGAGGCGGGCCCGAGGGCTGCGGTAACTACCTGCATCCGCGCGCGGCAGGTGCCGTCTGTACCGGACATGCACGAGAGAGCAGGGCGGGCACCAGGGGTAGGATTGGCACGCCAACCGAGCAGCGGCCGCCATCTCTGGAGCGCGTTTGCGCTGCTCTGCGCCTGTGGCTCCAGCGGGGGCAACGGCGCAGAAGGCGCGGGCAGCGGCGGCGCGAGCGCCGGCAGCTCGGGGAGCACTGGCACACTGCACTCCGGGCCCACGGCAGGCGCGGGCGGCGGCTCAGCCACGCCCGCTGGCGAGGGGCCGCAGATCGCTGGCTGTCCGGTGTTTCCCGCCGACAACGCCTGGAACCTCGATGTGTCCGGGCTGCCGCTGCGCGCCAACTCCGATGCCATCATCGACGCCATCGGTCGCACCAGGCGCGTGCACCCGGACTTCGGCACGGAGTGGGAGGGCGCACCCATCGGCATCCCGTTCGTCACCGTGAGCGGCTCACAGCCGCGCGTGCCCATCACCTTCACGGCCTACGGTGACGAGAGCGATCCGGGTCCGTATCCCGTGCCGCTCGACGCGCCCGTGGAGGGCGGTAGCGAGAGCGACGGCGATCGCCACGTGCTCGTGGTCGATACGAGCGCTTGCACCCTGTACGAGCTGTACCGAGCCTTTCCCGGGGCTGGCGGCTGGTCTGCTGACTCCGGCGCCGTCTTCGAGCTATCCAGCAACGATCAGCATCCGCTCGGCTGGACGTCGGCCGATGCCGCGGGTCTGCCGATCCTGCCCGGGCTGGTGCGCTACGACGAGGTCGTTACGGAGGGCGCGCTGCGGCACGCAGTGCGCTTCACCGTATCCCGCTCGCGCCGCGCCATCGTGGCGCCCGCGCGCCACCACGCCGGCAGCACCGACGCGAGCGACGCGCCGCCGATGGGGCTGCGCCTGCGCATGAAGCAGAGCTACGACTGCAGCGGCTTCTCAGCGCCCGCGCAGGTCATCTGCGCCGGGCTCAAGCGCTACGGACTGATCGTGGCCGACAATGGCTCCGACTGGTACCTGTCCGGCGTGCCCGATCCGCGCTGGGATGATGACGCCATCGGCGATCTGAAGGTGGTCACCGGCGACGCCTTCGAGGTGGTCGACACCGGTCCGATCGAGACCTACTAGCGGCAGAGATACAGCGACTCGTTCCAGGCCGCTCGGGTCAGCTTGCCGCTGCTACCGTCTGGCTTCTTGCAGCAGGCACTGGCGGCGCTGCCCGACGCATCGTACAGGACGGCGCTCGCGGCACAGCTGCCCGCCGGGCGCGGCGCGCCGGTCAGATAGCTCACGGCCGCCAGCGCCACCAGAGCGTTGCCAGGCTGCTGCTCCAGGTACGGGTTCTCCTCGCTGCCGTCCGGCGTCCGCCGCCCGCCCGCGAACATCAGCTGCACGAAGGCCTCGTCCGGGGCGCGCAGCGCAGCTCCGCTCGGCTGCTGGAGCGTGTACGACTGATACTCGCCGCAGGGCCCGCGCTCCAGCGAGGGCGCAGGGCTCAGCCGATGTGGCTCCCCCGCCGGCAGCGGCGTGAACAGGAAGCGCCGCTGCTTGGTCCAGCTGGTGTCGTTGCCCAGCACCGCCGGAGCCTGCGCGCTCTCCCCGACGATCTCCACCGCGTTGCCCGGCAAGCTGTAGATCACGTGACCGCCGTCGCCGGCTGCCGTCAACATGAAGCGCTGCGTGCTCTCGTCCGAGCAGGTGCGCTGCAGCAGGCGGCCCGAGGCGCTGGTGGACTCCAGATCCAGGCACTTGCCCGTCTGGCGATTGATGAAGTTATACTTGTTGCTCTCTACCCGCGCGACATACCACTGATAGCGATCATCGCTCGCCGAATAGGTGTCCTGCGCCACCCCGCCGTTTTCTCCGGCATCATCCACGGCCAGCGCCTTGCCGCTCTGAGCGGCCACGATCGCGTACATGCCGTCCGCCACCACGTCCGGCGAGAGCGCGCCAGGGCTCACCGCCTCCAGCGCCCACTGCTGTGCGTGCCGCGAGATATCGGCGGACGCATGCACCACTGGCACGTCGTCGGCGGTGCTGTCATCGCGCGCGCGCAGTGTCTGCCCCGTCTTGCTAAACAGCGCATAGTGGTCAAAATACTTCGCAAAGCCGAAGCGCTGCAGCGCGCTGCCCGAACACGTCACCTGCACCAGGCCCACGTTTTGCGCGGCGGAGTCCTGGCTCAGGCTCAGGCACTTGCCGCTGCGCACGTTGACGAGACGGTGCGTCATGTGGTCCAGCACCAGGCGCCACTCGTCGGAGCCCGGGTGAGACGCAGAGCCACGCTGCTCGACCGTCGCGTTGTCGGCGAGCGAGCCCAGATCCACCTGCATGAGCTTGCCGCTGAGGCGATTCCTCAGCCGGTACACTCCCTTGTCCAGCACCAGTCGCTGCTCCACCAGCTGGCTCAGCGCACTCTCCTGCTGCGCATACCAGCTTGCCAGCTGGCTGCGCAGAGCCAACGGATCGTGGCCCGGCAGCTCGCTCGCCGCTGACTCCTGCAGGCTCAAGAGCGCGCGAACATTGCTGCAGCTCGCCTGACAGCGCAGCTCGCCCGTGGCCGAGAGCGCCAGCTTTCCGGAGCGCAGCTCGAAGTCGTGCAGCGCGTCCCAGCGCTGCAACTCATTGGCCACGGCCAGCGCCAGGGTGGCCGCGAGCGACCCCACGCTGGAGCACTCCGCCGGCACGTCACTGCCCTCTTCACCAAGGTCGTGGCTGCCGTCCCCGTCGTCCTGCTCTCCGGTCGCCGGCGCCTCCACCTCGCCTGTGGGCCCCTCCGGCGTGCTGGAAGAAGTGAGCACCTTGGGCTGCCCATCGCCCAGCTCCGGCGCACCCGTGGCACCAGGCTCACCCGCGCTACACGCCAGCGCGAGCGGTGGAAGAAATGCCGAGAGAAGAACCGAAAGCCGAGAGAAACCGGGAGTCCCCATCACCGTCGACGCTACCGTCTGGCCTGAGCGCGAATCTGTGCTGCCAGTGCAACAAAACCTTGACGGACGCTAACGCAGTCAGCATGCCTCCCCTCACTGCAACCCGCATTTAGGTGCGACAACCGCCACCCGCAGGCGCAAAGGCGTGTCGCCAGCGAGCAATTTTGATTCAGCACGGAGCAACCACCCATCCTCCGGACGCTCCGTCGTCACAGACCCGCACGTCGCAAAGCAGCGCAGCCTCAACTCGAGTTAACAATGCGCGCGGACCCGTTTCACCATGAACCTCGCACTGTTCGACTTCGACGGCACCCTCACCCGCGGTGACAACTTCGTGCCCTTCGCCCGCATGCAGGCGTCACCCCGCCGCAAGCTCGTGGCCGACCTCTGCCTCAGC
>JAICQL010000334.1 GCA_025937895.1 Polyangiaceae bacterium
CGGGTTCTTCATCCGTCCGCGATGATGTACGGCGAAGCCCGCGGGCTCAGGCCACGGCTGGCCAAAAAGTTAACATAATGTATCTTATGCGAAGTAATGTACCGGATTTGGCGGCCTATTTGGCGGGTTCCCGTCCAGACACCATCTCGGACCCGCCGGCAACCGCACCCGTCTTGGCCGGCGCAGTGCGCTCGAGCTCGAATCGTGGTGGTTGTGCGGTGAAGTGACGCGCAACCCGCTCGCGCTCAGCCGCTCGAAGCCGCGCAATTGCTTTGGACGGGGCCGCCGTCGCGAGCCCGCGGGCAACACCAGTATGAGCCCATTGCGGCGCATTTACGGTGCTGCAGGCAAATGACGCCAAGCAGCGCCCGGGTGGCCCGGTAGTCCGCGCTCAAAGAACTCCCACACGAGTGTCGCCGCATCGACGCTCTGGCGCGGCTGCACCCGGAAAAGCGGCGGATGGACAGCCAAGGCGTCCAGCGCCGCCGCTGGATGGAGCAATCCAGCGCGTCGAGGTCTTTCCCGGCAACATTGGCTATCTGCAGATAAACGGTGTTCCCCCGCTCCCGCTAGCTCAGAGCCCGATCGATGCTGCCTTCGCCTTTCTGCGCCACACCGACGCGCTGATCCTGGATTGCCGCAACAACAACGGCGGCGACCCGAACACGGTGGCTTATTACCTCAGCTACTTGACCGAGGGCCCGCCGTTCGTGGTCAATGCGTTCCACTCGCGCAACGGTGAAATCCAGGAGTTCTCGACGACGGAGCTGGGGCAGCTCACTTACGGTGAGCGCAAGCCGGTATGGGTGTTGATCTCGCCGCGCACGTTTTCGGGCGGCGAGGAGCTGGCGTACGATCTGCAGGCGCTGCGGCGGGCGCGGCTCATCGGTGAAGTGACCGGCGGCGGCGCAAACCCTGCGAGCCCGGTGCCCCTCGCCGAGGGCTTCGTCGCGCACATTCCCTTCGCTCATCCTGTCAATCCCTTCACGAACGCGAACTGGGAGGGCCGCGGGGTGCAGCCGGACGTGGCGGTGCCGGCCGCGCAGGCGCTGGAGGTCGCGCTGAAAGAGGCCCGTGTGCGCGCGAGCGGCGTCAGACACACTGCTCAGGCTCAGGCTCCGCTCGCCCGCAGGCGCCCGCAGGCGCTCGACATGGCTGTCGCGGGTCCCGGTGCGGGCACACTGCGCGGGCCAAACCTGATCACCAACGGCGATTTCGCGCGCGGGCGCGCGCCCTGGGCTGTCGTATCGTGGGGTCCCAGCGGACCTGCGCCAAAGGCATGGACCCTGAGAGACGGGCGGCTCTGTACACACGTGGAAGGCGCAAGTCACATCGTCGTCCGCCGGTCGGAGGACTCGCCAAGCGAAGCCTTTGCGATCCGAGCAGGAGTGCCGTACCGACTCTCGTTTCGTGTCTCGGCGTCGGGGCGACTGCCGCTGCGGGCGCAAGTGAGGATCGGGATGCCGCCCGCCCCACCCTTGGCCAGCGCCGAGGTGCCGATCGACGTGCAGCCGGCGCTGTTGCACGTCGACTTTCGTAGCAAACGTGACGAGCCGCGGGCGGGAGTCTTTGTCCACGTCGATGCACCCCCGAGCCGCCCCGACCCCGGTAGCGAGGTCTGCGTCGATGATTTTGTACTGCGCGAGATCGTGTCCAGAGCGCCGTGAGCGAGCTCAGCTCGGATACGGGCGCCACAGCCCGCGATCACCAGCCCCATGGCGACGGCGAAGATCCCACCCCATGGCAGAGCGCCGGCTCAGATCGGCGGCGTGATCACGAAGCTGTAGAAGCGGCCGCCGTTGGAGACGATGAACGCACGCTGGCCGTGCACGGACGGTGGCATCGAGAAGCCTTCGCCGGTGTTGATGCCGTCGATCACGCGGCCGTCCAGCGGCGAGACCAGGAACAGGCCCTGCTGGGTGGTGGAGAACATCAGCGCGCCCACTGCGGGCACGGCCCGCGACGTGCCGCCCAGCGGAACCTCGCGGTGCCAGACCTCGTTACCGGTGGCGGGCTCTAGCGCCCAGAGCCCGCTGGTGCCGGTAGAGGCGATCAGCAGCTTGCGCGGCGGCACGGGTGGTGCGCTGCCGCGCGTGTAGCCGGGTTGCTCCCACAGGTACAGCTCGCTCGTGCCGCGCACGCTGGTGTTGCTCCACACGCGCGAGCCGGTGTCGGCGTTCAGGGCGTACACGCCGCCCTCGTAGCTGGCCACGTACACCACCGGTTGCTGCTCGATCACATCGGGCACGGGCGTGGTGTCCACGTCCAGGTACGTCGGCAGCTCACCCAGGGTCTGCTCGGCCGCGGCCGACAGATCCACCGGTGCCCAGCGCTCTTCGCCCGTGCGGGCGTCGAACGCTGTCACCGTGCCGTCGCTGAAGCACATGTGCACCAGACCGCGCCAGACGAGCGGCCCGGAGTGGCCCGCCACCTCCATGCCCAGCGCCGGCGGGCGGTGCTGATTCCACACCATCGCGCCGCTCTTGGCGTTGATCGCGATCACCGTGTCGTTGGCGTTGGCAATGTACACCAGGCCGTCTTTCAGCACTGGCCGGTGCGAGACCTCGGCGTTGGTGGCAAAGCGCCAGTGGAGCTTGCCGGTGCCGGCGTCCACCTTGTACAGCGCGCCGTCGTTCGAGCCGAAGTACACGGCGTCTTCCCGGCTGTCGTAGCGCGCCTCGCTCTGCACGGGCCCCAGCGTCTCGAAGCGCCAGAGCACGGCACCGTCCTGCGCCTGGAGCGCGTAGAAGCCATGATCGCGCGAGCCCACGAACACGCGCCGGTTGCCCGTGTCCAGCTCCGTACCGCCGCGCTCATACGGCTCACCCACCGCGCGCGACTCGGCCAGGATGCTGCGGCTGTACAGTAGCTGGATCGAGCCGCTCGGGCGATGCACCCAGAGCGGCACCTCGGGGTTGGCGCTGGCGCCCGCCGTCTGGCAACTCGAGAGCAGCGCTCCCAATCCAGCGAACAGCCCAGCGAGGCCCCAGACGAGCACCGGCGGCTGCGGACGATCACTCACTGGCTGGCGGTGCGGCTGGTGGTGTGACGACACCCTGTTCCTCGAGTTGCTTGAGCATCTGTTGCACGGCGTCCGCGCCCATCGGCGGCTTGGGCACCTGCACGTCTTTCTCCGTGGGGTCGATCACGCCCGCGAGCTGCGTCGCGCGCTCGCGCAGGAAATCCGGGCGCTCCGGCATGCCGCCGAGGGTGGCGGCCTTGGGCGGGCCGAGCGCCTTGAACAGCTTGTTCAGCAGCGCCTTGGCGGCCTCCGCGTCACCCTGCGCGTGCGCCAGCCGTGCTTGCTGGTACAGGGCGCGATTCTCGTGCCCGGGCAGCGCACCCAGCTCCTCCGCGGCCTTGCGCGCCGCCGGCAGATCACCCTTGCTCTCCAGCGCCAGGGTACGGCCCTCGAGAGCGCCGGCTTGGATCTCCGGGTTGCGCTGCGCGATGCTGCTCGTGCGCAGCTGATCGTAGACGCCGAGCGCCTCATCGGCCTTGCCCATCTCGAGCAGGATGCCGCCCTCACCCAGGCGGGCGAAGCCCTCCACGGCCGAGCCCGGCCGGACCTGGGCTGCCTTGCGATACGCGGCCAGCGCGGCTTCCTGCCGGGCGGCTTCGCTCTCGAAGATCGGCGCCGGATCGATGATGCCGTCCGAGTCCGGCTTACCCTGCTCTTTTGGATCGCCGATTTTGCCGTGCTCGGCGGCGATCGCCTCGAACAGGACGTCCGTGGTGGAGGCGGCCACGTTGCGCATGCGCCACGTGTACACCTGGTAGCCCAGCCCCGCGATCAGCCCCAGGCCGATAACCCACTGGATGGTGCTCCAGTGTTTGCGCCCGAAGCGACTGATCTTGTCGGTCGTGCGCACCAGCACGTCGTCGACCATCTCGCCGGCGTC
Organism: Polyangiaceae bacterium; assembly: GCA_025937895.1. Lineage (GTDB taxonomy): Bacteria > Myxococcota_A > Polyangia > Polyangiales > Polyangiaceae > SZUA-265. The sequence goes on from JAICQL010000334.1 coordinate 3,903, forward strand.
GAGCCCGATGGCGACGGCCTCCGCGCGCTCGCGCTTGCGATCCGCACGTGCCCTGGCGGCCGCGGTGCGGCGCGCCTGGCGGTTGGGCGGAGGGGCCGCCGGCGGGGCATTCGGATCCTCCCCCGGGCGCGCGCTGTCGCCGCTCGAGCTCTCCGTGCTGGACTCTTCCGCCTCTGCGTCAGCTACGACGGACGAATCCTCGGAGCCCTGCTCCCCGGCTGCCCGGCGTTGGGCGCGCTTCGACGCCTTGGTTGCTTCTTCCTGGACCACGCGCCGCCTCTATACCACCGCTAGCCGGTGCGGTTGCAATCTCGCAATCATCGCGAAGCGCTACAGCTGCCGAGACGCGCTTTCCGCCGGCGAAAAGCCTGGTCGTGGGGCCAAATGGCGCTCGGGAGCGGGCTGCCGGGGCTGGCGGGCACTTTGCCGCTCAGCGAAACGTGACGTCGGTGATCTCGTAAGTGCGGCGCCCACCCGGCAGAGAAACGGTCACCTCGTCCCCCGTCTCCTTGCCGATCAGGGCCCGCGCCAGCGGCGCAGACACCGAGATCGTGCCCTCCTCGATGCTCGCCTCGTCCGCGCCGACGATCTGGTACGTGGACGTCTCGCTGGTATCCACGTTGGACAGCGAGACGGTGGCGCCGAAGCGCACCTTGCTGCCGGAGAGCCGCGCCGGGTCGATGACCTCCGCCCGCGCCAGCTTGTCCTCCAGATCCTTGATCTGCGCCTCCACCATACCCTGCCGCTCCTTGGCGGCGTGGTACTCGGCGTTCTCGCTGATGTCGCCGTGATCGCGCGCGATGCCGATCTCTCGCGAAATCTTCGGGCGCTCCGCCTTCAGACGGGCCAGCTCTTCCTTCACCTTGGCCGCCCCTCGGGGCGTCATGGGGACTCGTTCCGCCATGCCGATCCCATTACCGCCAGCTCGTCGGATTGGCAAAGGGTTGCGCGCGCTCACGCCAACGGCTACCACCTGCACATGAGGCCGAACGGCTGGATCGGATTGTGCTTCGTTGCTCTGGCGGCAGCTGCCTGTGCGCCTGTGCCCAAGACCGCCAAGACGGCGGAGCAATATCAGGAGGACGCGCGCGTCGCGTACGAGGAGGCCGTGGACGCCTACCTCGATGAAGACTGGGAGCTGACCGCGCGGCTGCTGGACAGGGTGCGCAAGGACTTCAGCTACACGCGCTACGCGCGCCTGGCCGAGCTGCGCATGGCGGACATGGCCTTCCGCCAGGAGAAATTTGCCGAGGCCACCGCCGCGTACAAGAGCTTTGCCAAGGATTACCCGAGTGATCCCGAGGTGCCGTACGCTCGCTATCGCGTGGTGCGCGCGCAGTTCCTGCAGTCCGGCTCGAGCGTGTTCCAGCCCCCGCTGGAGGAGCGCGATCTGGCGAGCGTGCGCGGGGCATATGCGTCCCTGCACTCGTTCCTCGCCGACTACCCCGACTATCACCGGCGCGTGGAGCTGGACTACATGCTGGAGGTGGTGACGGGCGTGCTGGTGCGGCACGAGCTGTACGTGGCGCGCTTCTATCTGAAGCGGGACGAATATCCCCCTGCCATCGCCCGCGTCCGCTACGCGCTCGAGCGCTACAAGGGCTCGGGGCTGGAGGCCGAGGCGGTGACCCTGATGGGCGAGACCTACCTGAAGATGAAAGACGAGGCGCAGGCGCGGGCAGCCTTCGAGCGCGTGTTGAACGAGTACCCCGCCAGCCCCTTCGCGGTGCCGGCGCGCCAGTTCCTGGCCCGCTTCGAGGCGCGGCCGCAGTGACCACCCCGGCACCGGCAGGCACGGGCGCTGCCACTGGCGCCGGCTCGGCCGAGGGCGGCACGCCGACCACCCCCGCGTCCACCGTGCTGGTGGTGGACGACGAGAAGAACATCCGCCGCACGTTGAGCATGGTGCTCACCGGGGTGGGCTACCGCGTGCTGGAGGCGGGCAGCGCCGAGGAGGCGCTGGAGAGCTTCAAGAACCCGCTGCACCCCATCGACCTGGCGATCGTCGATCTGAAGCTGCCCGGACGCAGCGGGCTCGACCTCCTGGAGGCGGTCAAGGCGGACGACGGCAGCAAAGACATCCCCGTGGTGGTGATCAGCGGGCACGCCAGCGTTCAGGACGCGGTGCAGGCAATCAAGCTGGGCGCCAGCGATTTCTTCGAGAAGCCGCTCAATCGCGACCGCATCGTGGTCAGCGTCGAGAACAGCATCCGCGGCGCGCGGCTGCGGCGCACCGTGGAGCAGATGCGGCTGGAGCTGGAGCGCCGCTATCAGATGGTCGGCACCAGCGAGCCGCTGCAGCGGCTGTTCCGCGACATCGACCGGGTGGCGCCGACCAAGGCCAACGTGCTGATCACGGGCGAGAGCGGCACGGGCAAGGAGCTGGTGAGCCGCGCACTGCACCGGCTGAGCCCGCGCCACGATGGGCCGTTCGTCAAGGTCAACTGCGCTGCCATGCCGCGCGAGCTGATCGAGAGCGAGCTGTTCGGGCACGAGCGGGGCGCCTTCACGGGGGCGCACGGCGTC
>JAICQL010000165.1 GCA_025937895.1 Polyangiaceae bacterium
AACTGGGCTGCCGAGGGTAACTGGGCTGCCGAGGGTAACTGGGCTGCCGCCGCGACGCCGCTGTGCGGTGGCGTGGAGCCCTGTTCCTGACCGGCGTTCACGGGCTGAGTCATTGCGGCCCCTCACTCGCGGAAGTTGACGAACTGTAGCTCCACTCCCAGATCCGCCCGCTTCAGCTCGGCGATGGCGGCCTGCAGATCATCGCGCTTCTTGCCGGTGATGCGCACGGTGTCCTCGTGGATGGCGCCCTGCACCTTGAGCTTGCTGTTCTTGATCAGCTTGATGATCTCCTTGGCCTTCTCGCTGCTGATGCCCTCCGTCACCTTCACCACCATCTTGGCGCTGCCGCGCGGCCCGGGCGAGATGGTGCCGCGCTCGAAGTGCTTCAGGCTGACCTTGCGGCGCGCCAGCTTGTCTTGCAGCACCTCGTACGCGGCCTTCACCCGATCCTCCGTGCTGGCCTCGAAGGCAAAGCCCTCGTCCGTCTGCTCCACGGAGGCGTTGGTGCCCTTGAAATCGAAGCGCTGTCCGAGCTCGCGCTTGGCCTGGTTCAGTGCGTTGGCGACCTCATCCCAGGGTAGCTTGGAGACGACATCAAACGAGGGCATGGGCGCATTCTATCAGAACTCGCCGCTGTCGGGCGGCTCGCTCGCTCGCTCAGCGCAACGGATCGTTCTTCAGCCCGACTTGCCACTTCCAGGCGTCGCGCATGGCATCGAAGATGGTGAGCTCTGCCTTCCAGCCCAGCACCTTGCGTGCCTTGTCCACGTTGGCGTAGCTCTCCACGATGTCGCCGGGCCGGCGCGGGCCGAAGCGATAGCGCAGCTTCGTCCCGGACGCCTTCTCGAAGGCTTGAATGGCCTCCAGCACCGACGTGGCGGCGCCGGTGCCCACGTTAAAGATCTCGTGGAAAGAGCCGCGCTGGGCATTCTCCGGCGAGTTGTCCAGCCAGGCCAGCGCGGCGATGTGGGCGCGCGCCAGGTCCACCACGTGCACGTAATCCCGAGTGCAGGTACCGTCGCGGGTCGGGTAGTCATTCCCGAACACGGTCAGCTCCTCGCGCAGGCCGATGGCGGTCTGGGTGATGTAGGGCACCAGGTTCTCTGGCTTGCCCAGCGGCAGCTCCCCGATGCGCCCGCTGGGGTGCGCGCCCACCGGATTGAAATAGCGCAGCAGCACCGCCTTGACCGGCACCTTGGAGGCGGCCGTGTCGATCAGGATCGACTCACACACCTGCTTGGTGCGCCCGTACGGCGACTCCCCGGGGCGGACCTGCGTCTGCTCGGTGACCGGCAGCTCATCCGACTGCCCGTACACGGTGGCCGACGAGGAATAGACGAGGTTCTGCAGCCCCACCTCATTCATCACCTGGAGCAGGGAGATCAGCGAGCCCAGGTTGTTGTCGTAATAATCGAGCGCCTGCGCCACCGAGGCGCCCACCGCCTTGTGCGCGGCAAAGTGGATCACACCGAAGCACGGCCCCTCTTGCTCGAACATGCGCCGCAGCGCCGCTCGATCTCGGCAGTCTATTTCGTGCAGCGGAAAGCGCTGCCCCGTCAGCTCGTACACGCGCTCCAGCATCCGGCGATCGGAGTTGCCGAAGTTGTCGACCACCACGGGCGTGTACCCCGCGGCGCACAGCTCTATCGCCGTGTGCGAGCCAATGAACCCAGCGCCGCCCGTGATGACTACCTTGCCTTTGTCCAAGCTTCCCTCGCTAGTTCCCGCCTGAGCGTGGGCCACGTTGTAGCTCCAGCGGCGGGGGAAGCCAATTGACTAGGTACAAAAGGGACCGAGTGCCGTGCCCGGAGGGGAAGCCGGGCTAGCGGCGCTCGATCGGCGCCCGCGGGCCCGGACTGGCCACGGCCCGCCGCCTCGCCAGCTCTGCAGCGTACTGGGCGCAGCGGAGCAGCATCCGCGTGTTGCATCGGTGTTGCACCGTCGCCGCCCCGAGTGCCGCTCGCAGGCGCTCTCGTCTTGCTGCACCAGCGCCGGTGCGAGCCAGGGGCTTGGCACGTCGAGTCGCGCTCTCGCACTGCGATCAGGTAGGTCGCTGCTCGCGGGCGCTGCTGGCTCGCCAAATTCCCGTCGCGCTCCGGGGGGGCGGCGTATTAGCGTGCCCGCCGTCGAGTCTCTGGCCGAGTGAGTGTATGTCGAAAGCCCACAGTGTGAGTATAATGCGTTTCTTTGCCCGATCGCGCTCGAGGTGGCTGCTGGTCGTGGCGCTCCTGGCGCTCGCGGGGTCCGCCGCTGCGCAGGGGCGAGTGGTGTGGAAGCGGACGAAGCTGGATGAGCTCGACAAATCCTGGAAGATCGCGCTCGAGGTGCACCTCAATCGCGCTCCGGACGTGGCTCACGTGCCGGTGCGCTTCTCCTTCACGCCCACCGTGTATTTCGAGCGCGCGCTGGTTGACGGCCGCAAGGAGCCGGTGATTCGCCAGATTCCGCTGGAGCACCAGCAGGCGATCATCGAGAGCGTGGACGTCAGCTTCCTCGACCCGGGCTCGGGCAAGACCGCGTCGCGCACTCGCTTCACCTTCAACGTCACCCGCGATCGAGGCTTTGAGGCGGGGCAATATCAGGTCAAGGTGACGGACGCTCGCTCGGGCAAGGACCTGGGTGGCACCACCAGCATCACCCTCAACGGCGACAACGAGATCGTCGATCGCCGGAGCGTGGTCTTCGACGAGAAGCCGAAGAAGGACGCCAAGCCCAAGTCCGAGGAGGCTGCTGCCCCCGCCGAGAAGGAGCTCTCGCCGGAGGACGAAGCGTTCTGGCAGGGTGGCTCGAGCTCGCAGGAGGAGAAGACCGCCCCGCTGCCTCCGCCTGCACACCTGCAAGATCGGCCCGGCTGCGGCTGCCGCATGGCCGCGCCCCAGGCCAGCTCGGCGAGCCTCGCGCTGGGCGCGCTGGCCCTGGTGCTGTTCACGCGCCGCGCGCGCCGCGCCGCCTGAGCTACTGCACTCACTGGGGCGGGCGGTGAGCCGCCGCGGGGCGCAGGTGCAAATCCGTCACCTCCGCTCCGCGCGGTAGCGCCAGCGCGGCATGGACCAGCTGTGCCACGTCTTCTGGCTGCAGCAATGCCTGCGGCCAGTAAGGGCGGGCCTGCTGCGCGTGGATGTCGCGCTGCATGGGCGTGGCAGTGGCGCCCAGAAATACACTGAGCACCCGTAGCCCGAGCGGGTTGCACTCCTGCCGCAGGCTGTCTGCCAGCGCCATCAGCCCGGCCTTGCTGCCTCCGTAAGCCGCCAGGCCCGCGCGGCGCTGGCCCACCACGCTGGAGTTGATGAACACGATGTCGCCCGCGCCTTGCTGCAAGGGCCCCAGCAAGGCCCGGCTGAGCAGGTACGGCGCGCGCAAGTTGACTCGCAGCACGCGGTCAAAGACCTCCGGCTCCAGCTCCGCCACCGGCTCGGAGCTGAACTCGCCCGCGGCGTGGATCAAGACCGAGACGGCGGGCAGCCGAGCCAGCTGTGCCGCCAGCGCCTCCAGCTCGGTGGCAGACTCCAGCTGCGCCACGTGGCAGGCGCTGCTCGCGCCGCGCTGCTCGGCAGCTCGCGCCGTCGCCTGCAGGCGCGCGGCATCCCGCCCGATCAGGATGACCCGCTCGACCGTCTCGGCGAAGCGCAGCGCGAGCGCGCTGCCCACGCCGCTGCTCGCACCGGTGATCACCGCCGCAGCTCGGCGCTCGATGGAAGGTGACTCAGTGGAGGGTGACACTGGCTATCCTTTCCGAGGGCGCTCGTGCAGCTGGTGAGGCAATTTTGCTGGAGCTCCGCTCTCGAATCCGGCCATGTACACGTGACCACCGACCCGAGCGGCCGGGCTCTGCCTCGGAGCGGTGCCGGAGGCGAGCCGCGGACCGCTCGTTGCGTGCGCGGGCGCCGCCAGTGCTCGGACGTGAACGTGTGATGGCAGGGCAGCACTGTGACATAGACTCCCGGAGAAGGGAAAACCGCGAGCCGGGTTCCAATTCACAGCTGCCGGCACGACAACGCCCAACCCGAGCCTCCGCGCGCGCCGTATAGTGCTAGAACCGCCCGGGTTCCCCGGTGAGCTTCCGGGGATTTGCGCGCCAGGGTCCCGAGCCGGAGAACGAGCGTGAAAGTCCTTGCCGTCATCGTCAATCACAAGCGGCCCGAGCTGGTGTTGCAAGGGCTGGAGTCCCTCAGCTCAGAGCTGGCCGCCATCGGCGGAGGATGTAAGGCCATCGTCACCGACGCCTCCGGCGACGACTCGGACGTGATCATCGAGCGCGGCATCCGCGAGCGCGGCTTCGAGAGCTGGGCCAGCTTGCTGCGCTTGGATAAGAACGGCGGCTATGGCTACGCCAACAACCGCGCCATCCAGAGCGCGCTGGCCGGGCAGCACCCACCCGAGTTCTTCTATCTGTTGAACCCGGACGCCTACGTCTACCCGGGCGCCGTGCGAGAGCTGCTGAGTTTCATGGAGCAACGGCCCGACGTGGGGCTGTGCGGCTCGCGCCAGGAGCAGCCCGATGGCAGCATCAATCGCGCTGCATTTCGCTTTCCCAGCGTGCGCAGCGAGCTGCTCCAGGGCTCGCGGCTCGGATTTCTGAAGCGCCTCTTTCCCCACTCCGAGATCGCGCCGTTGCCGCCCGAGCAGCCGGCGCCGACGGATTGGCTCTCGGGCGCCAGCCTGCTCGTACGCCGCGGCGTGTTCGAGCGCGCCGGCTTGTTCGACGAGACATTTTTTCTCTACTACGAGGAGACGGATCTGTGTCTGCGGGCGCGGCGTGTGGGCTATCGCTGCTGGTACGTGCCCAGCAGCCGTGTGGTGCACCTGGAGGGGCAGTCCACGGGCGTCACGGACTGGCGCGTAGCGCCGCGGCGCATGCCGCGCTACTGGTTCGAGTCTCGACAGCACTACTTCATGAAGAATCACGGCCCGCTGACGAAGACGCTCGCGGATGTGGCGTGGACGGTCGGTTTCGTTTCGTGGCGCGCCCGCCGGCGCTTCCAGGGCAAGACCGACGACGATCCGCCGCACTTGCTGTCAGATTTCGTCCGTTTTAACTTTCTGGGCGAGTAAGCACTCGATGGGAAAAGCCAGCCAATTCACCGCCACCTCGAGCCCTTCCAGCGCGTCCGCGGCCGGAAGCAGCACGCCAGCCGCGGCCGGCGTGAGCCAGCCGGCGAGCTCTGCAAAGACGCCGTATCAGGCGGCGGAGCAACGCATGGCCGTGCCCCCCGTGCGCGAGCGCGGCCGCAAGAACGAGAACCCGTCGGAGCTCAGCTTCTGGCAGCTGCTGCGCGAAGATTTCGAGACCCACGAGAGCAACCCGTTCGAGCAGGGCTTCTGGGCCGTCGCCAACAATCGCTTCGGCAACTGGCGCATGGATGTGAAGAACCCCGTGCTGCGGGCGCCGTGCACGGTGGCCTATCGCATGCTGGAGAAGAGCATCGAGATCTTCGGCGGCATCACCTTGCCGTACACCACCAAGCTGGGGCGCCGCGTGCGGCTCTGGCACCATGGCGGCATGATCATCGGCGCGCGCGCCATCGGTAGCGACGTGCACATCCGTCAGAACACGACTATCGGTGTTGCACAGACCTGGCGCGACGAAGATCTGCCCATCATCGAGGACGGGGCGGACATCGGCTGCGGCGCCTCGATCCTGGGCCCGGTGGTGGTGGGGCGCGGCGCCAAGCTGGGCGCCAACGCGGTGGTGCTGGAGGACATCCCGGCGGGCGCCACCGCCATGGGTAACCCCGCACAAGTGCTGTTCGTCGCGCCGGTGGACGCTGCGGGCGAACGGGAGGCGCCTGCGGCCAGCAGCGCAGGAAAAGAGGAGAGCGTTGCCGGCGAATCGAGAGCCCATGATGCAAACGGCCACAACAAGGCGAACGGCCACATGAATGGCGTAGCCAACGGCCTGTTCGCGCACGCGGAGAGTGCGGTAGCCCTGGAGGGTAGGGCTCTGGAGAGCAGCGCTGCGGCGTCGTACGCGCCGGCGGTCGTGGCAGAGCCGGAGCCGGCAGTGGAGCGCAAGCCCCGCGTCGATCTGGGCAAGCTGGCGCTGCTCGGCTCGGCCAACCTGGACTACCTGGCGATGAATTTCCAGGAGGCGTGCCGTAAGTACGAGCTAGCGCTGCACCTGCACGTGCCGGGCTATGGTCAGGCCCAGCAAGAGCTGCTCGATCCCGAGTCAGCGCTGCGCAAGCTGGAGCCCACGGCCACCTTGATTGCCGAGTCTGCAGAGCAGATCCTGGGCGATCTGTGCATCGACCCGCTGGCGTTCAGCCCCGAGGCGCGGCAGCAGGCCCTGGAGGATCGTCTGGCGCCCTGGCTGCGGCTGCTGGAGATGGCTCGGGAGCAGCTGCCTGGCAAGCTGCTGGTGCTCAGCCTGGGGCAGGTGCGGCGCTCGGTGCTGGGGCAGGCAGATCCGGAGAGCGAGCGGGGGGTGAAGGCGCTGTTGGCGGAGGCCAATCGCATGCTGCGCGCCACCGCCAGCGAGCTCGAGAACACGTATGTGATCGACGCCGAGGACGTGATCGCAGAGGTGGGTCGCACCCGCGCCGATCCCGGCAAATACTGGCACCTTGGGCGGGTGCCCTTCAGCACCGAGTTTGGCGACGTGCTGGCGCGCCGCGCGCTGGGCCTGCTGCTGGCGCTGGCGGGCAAGACGACACGGGTGCTCGTGCTCGATCTGGACAACACTCTGTGGGGCGGCGTGCTGGGTGAAGACGGGCGGGAGGGGCTGAAGCTGGGCGGCGCCTATCCGGGCAGCGCTTTTCAGGAGTTTCAGCGCACGCTGCGCTCGCTCGCCCGCCGCGGTATCGCGCTGGCAGTGGCCAGCAAGAATGACCAGGATCAAGCGCTGGAGATGATGGCCAGCCACCCCGAGATGATCCTGCGGCCCGAAGACATCGTGGCCCATCGCATCAGCTGGAACGAAAAGTCGCAGGGTATCGACGAGATGCTGGAGGAGCTGAGCCTGGGCAAGGCATCCTGCATGTTCATCGATGACAACCCCGTCGAGCGCGAGAAGGTGCGGCGCAACCTGCCGGAGGTGGTCGTGCCGGAGCTGCCGCTCGATCCCGCGGAGTTTGCCAGCTGGCTGCTGGAGTCGCCGTACCTGGAGTGCCACGCGCTCACCAGCTCGGATTTCAAGCGCACGGAGCAGTACAAGGCCCGCTCCGCGGCCAACGCCTCGCGCCGCAAGTTCTCCAACATCGATGACTTCTATCGCGACCTGCAGATGCACGTGCGCTTCGAGCCGCTGGGCACGGACAACCGCACGCGCGTGCTGCAGTTGCTGGTCAAGACCAATCAGTTCAACGCCACCACCCGCCGGCATGACGCTGCCGCGGTGGACGCGCTCTTGCAGCGCGGCGCCGAGGTGTACGCCATCGGCGCCAAGGATCGCTACTCCGCGTACGAGCTCATGGGCGTCATGATCCTGGAGCCGCGCGAGGGCGAGCGCCTGCACGTGGATTCCTTCCTGCTGAGCTGCCGCATCCTGGGGCGCACCCTGGAGACGGCGGCGCTCGGCTTCGCCTGCGAGCGCGCGCGTGCGCGCGGTGCCAGCAAGCTGACGGGTGAGATCATCGAGACCGAGCGCAACACGCCCGTGCGCGACGTGTATCGCCGCCACGGCTTCACGGAGCTGGGCGGTGGTCAGTTCGAGCTGGAGCTGAGCAAGTCCATCCGCATCCCCGAGTACTTCACGGTGGAGGGGCAGTGAGTCAGATGGTGAGCCAGGCGGCGAGCCCGACCCAGAGCCACGGGGCGAGCACGGCGTCCGGGCCCGTGCCGCAGCGTGGCGGCTACGCGCGCAGCGACGTGGAGCTCACGGCGCTGTATCAGCTCGAGCAGGCGCGGGAGCTATCGCTGGCGTTGCCTTTTGGCGCGCTCTTCTCGGCCTTGCTGCAGCAGCGCAGCTACCGCATTCGCGAGCTGCAGCTCGACTACGTGGACGCCGAGCGCCTGGCTGAGCGCGCCACGTATTCGGCACAGATCGGCGAGGCGCTGGAGCAGGGGCAAGCGCTGGAGCTGCGGCTCCTGATCTCGCGTGGCCCCTGGTTGTGTGTTCGTGGTCGCGCCGTGCTGGAGCTCGGCTCGGCTCTGCAGCAGCAAGGAAGCTCTCATGGCTGAGGTGATCACCGGGAAAAGACCCAAGCCGGCGACGTTGCTGACCGGGGTGGAGACGCCGCTCGGGCGCTCCGCTGCCGTCGCGCTGGCGCGCGCGGGCCAGCGCCTGTGCGTGATTCGCTCGGATGGGGCCGAGCCAGCCTTTCCCGTGTCGGAGCTGCCCGGCCACGACCGCCTGCAGCACCACAGCCTGTCCTGGAACCTGGCTGATCTCCCATCGCTGCCCCGCCTGGCTGTCGAGGCGCGCGGTCGCCTGGGCCAGCTCACGGGGCTGCTGCACGTGGCGCCCGCGCCGCGGGTGCCGGCGCCGGAGGAGCTGGAGCCGGAGCAACTCGTGCGCCAGCTGCAGCTCGGGGCCGGCGCGTTTTTGAGCCTGGGGCTCGCGCTGCTGCCGGAGATGTTCGCGACGCAGACGGGGGCGCTGTGCGTGCTCACGCCATCGCCCGCTGCCACCGGCAGCTACGCCCGGGCCGAGCTGGGCGCAGCCGCGCAGCTGGGCGCGCTGCTCGGCGCCGTCGCGCAGCTGGCCGAGCGCTGTGCGGGCACGCCTCTGCGCAGCTTCTTGCTGCACACGGGGGAGCTGGGCAGCGGCGCGCTCCCCGCCACCGCGCTCACGGGGCTCGTGGCGCAGCTCTCCGAGCTCGAGGAGCAGCCGCCCAGCAAGCGCGCGCCGGAGCTGGAGCCGCTGGAAAACGGCTGCCGCGGCAGCCTGGCGCTACCCGCTCTGCGCAGCCGGATCGAGCTGCTCGCCGCGCCGCCGGCACCCGCCGTCAGCGTGGCCGTGCCCGCTCCGGCAGCCGTGCCTGCCAGCGCGGGGCCGAGCCCGGTGGCGGTGGCCGCCGCTCCGGATCGCATCGGCGAGCGGCTGGCGCAGACCTTCCGCTCCACCTTTGGGCTGGCTGCCAGCGTGGATCTGGGCAGCTGCGTGGTGGGCAAGGTGCCGCGCTGGGACTCGCTGGGTCACCTCAAGCTGATGATGGAGGTAGAGCGCTCGCTGCGCGTGCGCTTGCCCGCCGAGCAGCTCGCCAAGATCCAGTCGTATCGCGATCTGGAGCAGGCGGTGCGCGCGCACCTCTCGGCGTCTTGAGCTGTGGCTGGTGCTGGCAGAGCGCGATGGGCAGCAGTGAACTCCGATCATGAAGGGCGTTTCTGAACAATGAAGATTCTCGTCACTGGCGGAGCTGGCTTCATCGGCTCGAACTTCTTGCAGCTGCTCGTGCCCCGACACCCGGAGCACGAGTTCATCAATGTCGATAAGCTCACCTACGCCGCCAATCTGGAGAATCTGCGCGAGGTGGCGAGCCTGCCCAACTACAGGCTGGAGCAGGTGGACATCGCCGATGGGCCAGCGGTGGACGCGCTCTTCGAGCGGCACGCTCCCGAGCTGGTCGTGCACTTCGCTGCGGAGAGCCATGTCGATCGCAGCATCCTGGGCCCGGCAGAGTTCGTGCGCACCAACATCGAGGGTACGTTCCAGCTGCTCGAGGCCTGTCGCAAGCACTGGAAGACGCAAGCCGGGCTGTTTCATCACGTGAGCACCGACGAGGTGTACGGGTCGCTGGGCGCCACCGGCCTGTTCACGGAAGAGACGCGCTACGACCCGTCCAGCCCCTATTCCGCCAGCAAGGCCTCCAGCGATCACCTGGTGCGGGCCTACGCGCGCACCTACGGCCTGCGCACGCGGGTGACCAACTGCTCCAACAACTATGGGCCCTATCAGTTTCCGGAGAAGCTGATCCCGCTCATGATCCTCAACTGCCTGGAGCGCAAGCCCCTGCCCGTGTACGGCAAGGGGGAGAACATCCGGGACTGGTTGTATGTCGGCGATCACTGTGAGGCCATCTGGCAGGTGATCGAGGCCGGTAAAGACGGGCAGACCTACAACATCGGCGGCCACAACGAGGTCAAGAATCTGGACGTGGTGCACCTCTTGTGCTCGATCGTTGCGGAGGAGACGGGCACGCCCGAGGCCGAGCTGCGCGCGCTGATCAAGTTCGTGCAGGACCGTCCGGGTCACGATCTGCGCTACGCCATCGACGCCAGCAAGATCCAGCGCGAGCTGGGCTGGACGCCGCGCGAGACGTTCGATACCGGGCTACGCAAGACGGTGCGCTGGTACATTCAGAGCGCCGACTGGGTGCGGCAGGTTCGCTCCGGCGACTACCGCAAATGGCTGGAGCGCAACTACGGCACCCGTACCAGCGCGTGATTGTCCGAGCTGCACCGGAGATAGTTATCCAATGATCGAGAAAGGCATCATCCTGGCGGGCGGCTCGGGCACCCGCTTGCACCCGCTGACCTTGGCCGTGAGCAAGCAGCTCATGCCCATCTACGACAAGCCGATGATCTACTACCCGCTCACCACCTTGATGCTGGCGGGGATTCAGAATTTCTTGATCATCACCACCCCGGAGGATCAGCCGCAGTTCAAGCGCCTGCTGGGCAACGGCGCTCGCTGGGGCCTGGAGATCAGCTATGCGGTGCAGCCCAGCCCCGACGGCCTCGCGCAGGCGTTCTTGATCGGTGAGCGCTTCATCGCGGGTAAGCCGTGCGCGCTGGTGCTGGGCGATAACCTCTTCTACGGGCATGGCATGAGCGGTCTGCTGACCCAGGCTGCCCAGCAGAACCAGGGCGCCACCGTCTTTGCGTACCGGGTCGACAACCCGGGCGCGTACGGGGTGGTGGAGTTCGACGCCTCGGGCATGGCCGTCAGCATCGAGGAGAAGCCCGCAAATCCGCGCTCCAACTATGCGCTCACCGGGCTGTACATGTACGACGAGCAGGTGGTGCAGCTCGCCAAGAGCTTGAAGCCCTCCCCGCGTGGGGAGCTGGAGATCTCCGATCTCAACCGCCTGTACCTGGAGCAACAGCGGCTGAGGGTGGAAATCCTGGGCCGCGGGGTGGCCTGGCTGGACACGGGCACCCACGAGGCGCTGCTCCAGGCCGCCAATTTTATCCAGACCATCGAGGCCCGGCAGGGGCTCCAGGTGGCCAGCCCGGAAGAGGTCGCGTACCGCCAGGGCTGGATCTCGGCCACTCAGCTCGCCGAGGTCGGTTCCGCTCTGGGCAAAACGGCCTATGGCCAATACCTTTTGAACCTGGCGAAAGAGGGCTGATACAACCGCTCGCTCAATCGCTGGGCGGCTGCGGCCATGACGATGACTATGACAGCCCGGCGCCTGCGCCTGTAAGGTGAACCAAGTGCGTGTCAGCGAAACGGAATTGCCAGGAGTCCTGCTCGTCGAACCCGCCGTCTTCGGCGACGAGCGAGGCTTTTTTTTGGAGACGTGGTCCGCGGCTCGCTACCGCGAGCACGGCATCGCGGTCGACTTCGTTCAGGATAACCTGAGCAAGTCGCGGCAGGGCACCCTGCGCGGGCTGCACCTGCAGCACCCGCACGCGCAGGGCAAGCTGGTGTACGTGATCACGGGCGAGGTCTTTGACGTCGCCGTGGACGTGCGCGTGGGCTCGCCCACGTTCGGGCGCTGGTACGGCACCGTGCTCTCCGAGAGCAACAAGCGCCAGCTGTACATTCCGCCCGGGTATGCGCACGGCTTCTGCGTCACCAGCCCGGAGGCGCTGTTCGCCTACAAGTGCAGCGAGGGCTACCACCCCGATGCAGAGCTCACGATCGCCCACGACGATCCGAAGCTCGGCGTGCGCTGGCCGGTAGCGTCGCCCACCCTGTCCAAGAAGGACATGGCCGGCAAACCTCTGGCAGAGATCGATCCCGCGCGGCTGCCGCGCTACCCCGGCTGAGTCGTCTCGGCCCAGTTACCCCGGATGGGAGTGCGCGTGCCAGACCCTCTATCGCCTTCGGCCCCGTCCTCTACCCTCAGGCCCTCTGCCGTGCGCCAGCCCATCGTGGTGCTCGGCGCCCAGGGCATGCTGGGTCGGGCCATGCTGGCCGAGCTGCTTCGGCGCAACCTGGCGCATCGCGGGGCCTCGCACGCGGAGGTGGATCTGGCGCGCCCGGGCAGCTTTGCGCAGGGCATCCCAGCAGGGACGGGCACCGTCATCAACTGCGCCGGCTGGACCAACGTCGACGCCGCGGAGAGCCACGAGGAGGAGGCGACCAGGGTCAACGGCGTCGGGGTGGGGGAGCTGGCGGCTCACTGCCGCTCGCTCGGCGCGCGCCTGGTGCACTACAGCACGGACTACGTCTTTGCGGGGCAGGCCAACGCACCGTACCCGACGGATCATCCGCGCTCGCCGCTCAACGCCTACGGCAGGAGCAAGGCGGTGGGCGAGCGCTTGCTGGAGCAGTCGGGGGCTGATTACCTGCTGCTGCGTACCAGCTGGGTGTACGCCCCCTGGGGCAAGAACTTCGTGCGCACGATCAGCAAGCTGGCCGCCGAGCGGCCGTCGCTGTCCGTGGTCAATGATCAGCTGGGGCGGCCCAGCAGCGCCGAGCAGATCGCGCGGGTCACCCTCGAGCTGCTGCACGCGCAGGCACAGGGCACGTTCCACGTGAGCGATGACGGCCAGTGCACCTGGTTCGAGTTTGCGCAAGCGATCGTCGCGCACGCCGGCAGCGGCTGCCGGGTGGAGCCCTGCAGCTCCGCGCAGTTTCCCAGCCCTGCCGCGCGCCCCAGCTACAGCGTGCTGGATCTGAGCGCCACGACCGCGCTTATCGGTCCGCTGGTGCCCTGGCGCACCAGCCTGGCCGACGTGCTGCGCCGGCTGGAGCCTACCAGCCCCGCCGCGCGATGATGCGCTGACGCACCTCCAGCACCAGCGCGGCAAACAGCGCCAGCATCAACCCCACGCCGCCACCCAGACCGCCGCGCTTCACCATCGCGCTCGTCATCGACGGGGGCTCGGGGGTGGGCGGCGTGATGATGTCGTACAGGGCGCGAGCAGAGGCACGCTCCAGCTCGAGCTGCATCTTCTTGCCCTCGAGATCCGCGGCGATCGTGTCGTGCTTCTTGCGCTTGATCTCGTAGTCGCGGCTGAGATCCTGATAGTGCGCCTGCAGCTCGGGCAGGCTCTCGATGCGCGCCTCGTCCACCTTCTTGTTGGCGGCGCCCAGCTGCTGCTGCAGCCGCTGCTGCTGCGCGGTCAACACCGCCAGGCGCTCGCGCAGAGCCAGCGTCTCCTGATCGACGCGCTTCTCCGCCTCGGACGCCTCCGCCGCCGCGGTCTGCGCGGCCAGGCGCATCAGCTGCGCCTCTTCACTGCGCAGGCGCTGCACTTCGGGGTGCTGGTCGGTCATGCCGCGGGCCTTGGCCTCCGCGATCTTGCCGCGCACGGACAGCACCTGATCTTCGAAGCGCTTGCTCTTCTCCAGCTGGCCGCGGGCCAGCGAGGTGCCGCGGGCCAGCTGCGCCTTGACGCTGTTGATCTCCTGATTGGTCTGAGCCAGCTGCCCCGCCACGGAGGTCGCGCGCGCGATCGTCTCCTTCAGCGGGTTGGGCAGCACCGCGTCCTTCGGGATCGCCTCCGGATGCTCATCGCGGAACTCGAGCAGCTTGGCCTCGGCGGCGCGCAGGTCTCGCTTGGCGTCCACCAGCTGGTTGCTCAAGAACTCGGTGTTGGTGCGAATCACCTTGAGCGTCTTGTCGATCTCGGTCTCGAGGTAGACGTCCAGGTGCTTCTTCAAGAACTGCGCAGCGCGCCCCGCGTCCACGTCGCGGTACTCGCCCCGCCACAGCTGTGACTGGTAGCCCTGCTTCTCGAACAGCAGCTCCTGCTGAATGCTGGAGGCATCGGCGTCGCTCAGGCCAGGAACGCCCAGCTCCTCCATCGTCTTCTTGATCAGCGGCAGGGCGCGGAAGGCGCTCTCCGCAGACACGAAGAACTGCGGGGCTTCACCCTCGCGGTTCATCGGGTTGGCGCTGCCCTGATTGATCAGCGTCATCTCGAACCAGGCCGAGCCTGGCGGCGGATTCATGCGCGTCTGCAGGATGCCGGCGGCCACGCCGAACAAGGTGCAGGCCAGCACCAGCCAGCCGTAGCGCTTGGTGTAGACCCAGTAGGCCTGCACCTTGCGCAGCATGTCGGTGAGCGAGACGCTGTCGTCGTCCACCTGGCGCGCCAGCGGCACCGCGTGCGCCTGCGCAAAGGCGGGCGGCATCGACGGCTGCTGGCGCACGGCGTCGATGAAGCCGTTACCGGGCGGCGGCTGCGACTGCTGCTGATTGCGCAGCTGGATGGTCTGATCGCTCGAGGTATCCGTGCCGGCCAGATACGTGAAGGTGGTGGAGCCCACGCCCACCGCGTCACCGCCGCGCAGACGCACCGGGCTGGCGATCAGCTCGTTGTTCACGAACGTGCCGTTGGTGGACTCCAGGTCGCGCAAGGTGCACACGCCGTTGTCGATGTGCAGGCGCGCGTGGTGATGCGAGACCGCCTTCTCGTTGATGCGGATGTCGGCGTTCGGGGAGCGGCCGATCATCAGCACGGGCTTGTTGAGCGGGAAGAGCTTGCCCGCGTTCTCGCCGGCCACCACCAACAGGAACGAGCCGCCCGGGCTGGGCGTGCCCTGGGTGACCACGATGTCCAATCGGCGCTCGAGCGTGTCGGAGCCCTCGTCAGGTTGATGGCTGGAGTGTTTGCTGGTCATCAGGCAGGGCGAGTAGGCTCGGGGAGATCTGGGCTGGTTGGGCCGGCGCTGGCGCCGGCGTTGGGAACGACCACGAAGGATCGAGAAAACATGTGCGGAGGGCAGGGCCGCCGCGGGCGGTAGCGGTCAGGGCAGTAACGCAGGAGCGGGTGTTTCGTTCAGAGATTACGCCCGTCTCCTCCAAAAAGCTGCGTCCGACTGTCACCTGCGCGGGTGTGCACGGGCCGCGAGCAGATGGGAAGCAAGGCTAGCTGGTCACCCCCACCTCAGCAAGTTGACGGGGTGTCGTGACGCCGGCGGAATCTCACTTCCAGAAGGCCGGGCCTGCGGCGGGCGCTCCGGAGCGAGCCGGTACCTCGGCTCGTGGCTCATGGCGGCATGCAAGCCTGTCTCAGGCGAGCGCAATCGAGGCTTCAGGGGTCGGTTGGCCAATCTTTGTGCCCCCGCTGGGTTCTTGGCGCATCGGGGTTTTTGGGGCATGAGTATCGTCCGGAAAATGCTAGGCACTCTCCAACGGTTGACGGCGTTTTGCGCGGAATGTCGCGCGGCGCTTCCGCGGGGGTTGTGGGTGGGTCCGGACGTGTTGCCTTCAAGCCTCTTACCCTGGAGCCGGCATGGCGGCTCGGACGCACCGCTTCCAGGCGGGCTCGGCGCCTTTCGGTGCCTGGAGCCGGTGGACCGGGGGCTGTAGTGGGCACGCCTTCCGCGTTCGCAGGTCGCCTGTCGCTCGTGTCGCTCTCCGACTTGCTGGAGACGATGCAGGCGAACAACACCACGGGGGAGCTGCGTCTGAAGACAGACTTCGGCTCGGCCACGGTCTGGTTTGAGAGCGGACAGCTTCTGGACGCCAAGATCGGCTCATTTCAGGGCGAGGCAGCGGTCTTTCGGCTTCTTGGCCTCACCGACGGCTCGTTCGAGGTGAAGTCGATGCCCGTCTCGCGCTCGCGGGTCATCACCCAGCCGGTGCGGGCGTTGCTGCGCCGCCGCAGCCAGCGCAGTCAGGAGTGGAAGGCGCTGGTCGAGAAGCTGCCCCCGCTCGGTACGGTGCTGGTGCTGGACCTGCAGGCGTTCTCTTCGGCGTCCGCCAGCCTGACGGAGGAGCAGCTCTCCGTGGTGCAGCTCGTCGACGGGCGGCGCGCCATCTTCGAGATCATCGACGACAGCGGGCGCGACGCGGTGGAGGTGCTGCGCATCGTCGAGCAGCTGATCGCTCGTGGCCTGGTCAGCGCCGACGCCGACGCGGTGGGCGGTGGCTCGGGGTATCGCGATCCGCGCGAGGATGAGTCGGGGGTGTTGCCCCCGTCGTCGCGGGCGCTCGATCCTGCCGTCCCCTCGTCTGCCCGGGGCAGCGCCCGAACAGGCAATGATCCCACTGCCAGTGATCGCGCGGCGAATGATCAGGCTGCCAACGATCGTACTGTCTCCGATGGTGTCGTCGCTGGCGGCGAGCGCGCGCGCCGCAGTAGCGCGCCCGCCTCGAGTGACAAGCCCTCCGGCGATCGTGCGGCCAGCAGTCGCGTGCCCAGCGATCCTGCGGCGAGTGAGCGGCTGCTGCCCCGTGCGCCGAGCGATCCGGCGTCCTCGCCGCCCGAGAGCATCGGGGTGCCGACCCAACCCCAGCTGTACAAGCCGCCCGCCTCGGTGCCTTCGCCCAGCCAGGTGCGGGGTGGGCCCAAGCTGGGCCGCTACGAGGTGCTCTCACGCCTGGGCCGCGGCGGCATGGGCACGGTGTACCTGGCGCGCATCACCGGGGATGGCGGCTTCCGGCGCCTGTTTGCCATCAAGGTGCTGCGCTCACACCTGAGCCGCAGCGATGAAGCCGGGCAGATGCTGCTGAAAGAGGCGCGCATCGCCTCGCGCGTCGATCACCCGAACATCGTCAGCGTCGTGGACGTGGGCTCGCACGAGGGGCAGCCGTACCTGGTCATGGATTACGTGACCGGCTGCAGCCTGGCGGACCTGCTGCGCTCCAACCAGAAGTACTCCACGGCCGCCGCCGTCTCCATCATCCTCGACACGCTCGCGGGGCTGCATGCCGCGCACACGCTGGCGGACGACGACGGCGTCTCGCTCGACGTGATCCACCACGATGTCTCACCGCACAACATCATGGTGGGCCTCGACGGCATCGCGCGGCTGTCCGATTTCGGCGTGGCGTACGTGCGCCGATCGATGGGTGAGCCGGAGGAGGCGAGCCGCGGCACGCCGGCGTTTACCGCGCCCGAGCGCGTGAAGGGGGGGGCCGGTGATCGCCGGTCCGACGTGTTCTCCGTCGGAGTTATCCTCTGGAACGTGCTCACCGGGTCCGCGCTATTCGACGGCCCCGACGTCGAGACCACGCTGGAGAACGTGCTGACCCGACCCATTCCTCCGCCCAGCCGCCACGGCGGCTGCCCCGAGGCGCTGGACGCGGTGTGCTTCAAGGCGCTGCAGCGCCAGCCGGAGAAGCGCTACCAGAGCGCGGAGGAGATGCTGGTCCACCTGCGCAAGGTGGCGGCCGCGGAGGACCTGCTGGGCTCACCGAGCGAGGTGAAGCAGTGGGTGAAGGACGCGATGGGGCACGAGCTGGACGTGCAGCGGCTCAGCTTCCTCGACGCCGCGCGCATGGCGCGCGAGGCGGAGGCGTCGTCCAATTTGCTGCCGGTGCGGCAGCAGCGAGAAGAGGGGCCAGGCAGCGACGCTTCGCGCACCATCGAGCTCGGCAAGGCGGAGCGCCGCAGCGCGGCCGCCAAGTGGGTGGCCGTGGGCCTGGGCGTGCTGATCTTGCTAGCAGCTGCGTTCTGGCCGAGCAAGTCGCGGCGCAAGCCCGCCGTTCCGGCGACACCGACGGGTGCTCCGACGAGCGTCACGGCTCCGCTCGCGCCGCGGCCTGCCGTCTCCGGGAGCTCGGCTGGGCGCGCCGGACCCGAGCAGGGCAGCGCGCCAGCAGCCGCTTCCCACGCCGAGCAAACCCCTGCCTCGTCTCCACCGCCGGCAGCTGAGCACGCGCCAGCAGCGCCGCCGTCTGCAGCAGGTGCAGCAGCGCCGGCAAAGGCGCCAGCTTCAGCTGTGATTCCGCCAGCTGCAGCCGCTGCGGTCGCGGCCAAGCCGGCACAACCCGCGGCCACCCCCCGGGCGCCCGCTCCAGCAGCGGCACCTGCAGCCTCTTCGCAGGCAGCCACTGCGGCGCCGCCGGCTGTTGCAGCGCCGCCGGCTGTTGCAGCGCCCCCCGCTGCGGCCCGGCCTCCCACAGCAGCGCCTCCAGCCGCGCCGCCGCCGGCAGGTGCTTCGCCGCCCGCCGCGCCGGCACCCGCCGCGCCTCCAGCCCCTGCGCGTCCTGCTCCTTCTGCAGCACCGACCGCTGCCTTCCCGCCACCTGCGGCGGCACCGCGCGCGCCTGCGCCTTCACCTGCGGCGCCTGCGCCTTCACCTGCGGCGCCTGCGCCTTCACCTGCGGCGCCTGCGCCTTCACCTGCGGCGCCTGCGCCT
>JAICQL010000162.1 GCA_025937895.1 Polyangiaceae bacterium
CAGCCCGCCGATCTGTCGGCGCATCGCGGTCTCGGGCTGCGCGCCCGCGGTACGGGCACGATCGTGGTGGAGCTGGTCACCCGGCCACCACCGGTGCGGACGAGGGCGGCGCCTGCACGGGTGACGGCTGCTTCGGTCACTACGCCGCCAGCATCACCCTGGGCGCTGAATATGCCGAGCGCGAGCTGCCGTTCTCGAGCTTTGCTCAACCGGAGTGGGCGCAGTCGGTGCCGCTCGAGCTGGGCGAGGTGCTGGCCGTCAACTTCCTGGCCCGCGCTGAAGCGGGCCAGCCCTCGTCGCTCGATCTGTGGCTCGATGAGGTCACCTTGCTGGCTCCGCTACCGCCGCCCGTCGCCGGGGGCGGCAGCGTGGTGGGCGGGGGCGGTCTCGGTGGCGACGCCGCCAGCGGCAACCCCTTCGCCGGGCGCACGCTCGACTCCGATGGTGGCGCCGCATCGGGCGCCTACGGCGCCGCGCAGGGCATGGACCGCGAGCTGCTGGGCAAGATCGCGATGCACCCGGCGGCGTTCTGGCTGGTCGGGGGTGACCCCAGCCGCGCCGGCAGCATCGCGCGCGGCGCCGGTGACGACTACCCCGTACTGGTCGCATACAACATCCCCAATCGTGACTGCAGCGGCCAGTCTGCGGGCGGCGCGGGCAGCCCCGCCGAATATCAGGGCTGGATCGACGCCATGAGCAGCTCGCTGATGGGGGAAGAGGCAGCCATCATCCTGGAGCCCGACGCGCTCGCGCTGAGCTGCGGCGATTCCACCGAGAGCTTGATCGCGTACGCGGTGAGCAGCTTGCGCCGTAACCCGGGCACTGCCGTCTACATCGACGGCGGGCACTCCAACTGGGTCTCTGCCGGCGAGATGGCGGGGCGCCTGCGCAACGCAAACATCGCCGAGGCCACGGGCTTCGCCATCAACGTGTCCAACTTCCAGCCCACCGACGCGCTGCTCGGCTACGGCCGCAACCTGTCGGCGCAGGTCGGCGGCAAGCCGTTCGTGGTCGACACCAGTCGCAACGCGCGCGGTGTGCCGGGCGGCGCCTTCTGCAATCCGGCGGGCACAGGCCTGGGCCTGCCGCCCACGGCCGACACTGGTGAGCCGCTGGCTCACGCCTTCCTGTGGGTGAAGCGCCCGGGCGAGTCGGACGGCGCGTGCGGGCAGTGCCCGGGCACGCCGGCAGGGCAGTTCTGCCGCGACTACGCGCTGGAGCTGGCGCGGAACGCGGCGTTCTGAGGGGGGCGCGCTCGCTCCACGCGCCTCGGCGCCCCTGCCGCGCGTCTCAGCTCGGCCCCAGCATGCGCGCTGGATCCACCCAGCGATCGAACTCCTCCGCGCTGACCCAGCCCAGGGCCAGCGCGGCCTCGCGCAGGGTGGTGCGCTCGCGATGCGCCTTCTGCGCGATGCGCGCCGCCTTCTCGTAGCCCAGGTGCGGGCTCAGCGCCGTCACCAGCATCAACGAGCGCGAGACGTGCTCGCTGATGTGCTCCACGTTCGCCTCCAGGCCCGCGATGCCGCGCTCGGCGAAGGACTCACAGGCATCACCCAGGTTGCGGGCGGCCATCAACACGTTGAAGATGAGCACGGGCTTGAAGGCGTTCAGCTCCAGCTGGCCGGAGAGGCCGGCAACTGCCACCGCTGCGTCGTTGCCGATCACCTGCGCGCAGACCATCGTCAGCGCCTCGATCTGCGTCGGGTTCACCTTGCCGGGCATGATCGAGGAGCCCGGCTCCATGGGCTCCAGGATCAGCTCACCCAGCCCTGCCCGGGGCCCCGAGCAGAGCAGGCGCAGATCGTTGCCGATCTTCATCAGGCACACGGCGGCTGCCTTGAGCGCGCCCGACACCTCGACCAGATCGTCGTGTGAGGCCAGCGCCGCGAAGGTATTGCTGGCCGGCACGAAGTGCAGCCCGCTCAGCTCACAGAGCCGTGCCACCGCGCACTCGGCGAAGCCGCGCGGCGCATTGAGCCCCGTACCGACGGCGGTGCCGCCCAGTGCCACCGCAGCCAGCCGGCGATTGGCTGCCTCCAGCGCGGCCAGGCGCTGATCTAGCTGGGCCACGTAGCCCGAGAACTCCTGCCCCAGCCGCAGCGGCGTGGCGTCCATCAGGTGGGTGCGGCCCATCTTGATGATGGGCATGAACTCCTCCGCCTTGGCCGCCAGCGCGTCGCGCAGGCAGCGCATCTTCACCAGCGTCTCGCGGCTGAGCAAGCGGTGGGCAGCGACGTTCATGGCCGTGGGGAAGACGTCGTTCGACGACTGCGAGCGGTTCACGTCGTCGTTGGGGTGCAGCAGGCGCTGCTCGTCGCTCAGGCTGCCGCCCGCGCGCACGTGAGCGCGGTTGGAGATCACCTCGTTCACGTTCATGTTGGTGTGCGTCCCGGAGCCCGTCTGCCAGACCAGCAGAGGGAACTCACCGTCCAGCTCACCGGATACGATCTCGTCGCACACCTCCTCGATGGCGCGCGCCTTGTTGGCGGGCAACAC
This sequence comes from Polyangiaceae bacterium, assembly GCA_025937895.1. Lineage (GTDB taxonomy): Bacteria > Myxococcota_A > Polyangia > Polyangiales > Polyangiaceae > SZUA-265. Next base: position 2,497 of record JAICQL010000162.1, read on the forward strand.
GCGGCACTCCTGGTTGGCCTGCGCGCACGCCTTCTTCACCATGGCCAGGGCGTAGATCACCTCCCTGGGCATGGGCTCGTGGCCGATCGGAAAGTTCAGCCGCGAGCGCTCGGTCTGCGCGCCCCAGTACCGGCGCTTGGGCACGCGTACTTCACCCAGGCTGTCGTGCTCCGTTCGGAAGTCACTGCTCGGCTCGTCCAAGATCATGCCCGCGATTATGCTCTGCGCGCTCGCGCGCGAGCGGGAGATTTTGCGGTGCGCATTTCACGAAGCGCATGTCCCTGCGCGGCGTGCTCACCGGCGCAGAGGTGAGCGCTGCCAGAGTGCTCCACTCTGCCGGATCGCCTCGCTGCCCGCCCGTGCAGGTGAGGGCGTCGGGAGATGGCGGGCGCGCCGAGCAGCGCTGCGCGCCGGTGGCTTCGCTGCGCAGCAGAGCCTGCTCGGTGCCGCTCGTGCGCTCTCGATCAGCATGCTCGTCAAAGCCAGCGATCGACCTCGAGGGGCGCGCGCGCCTCGCGCGCGTGAGTGCCCATCGGCGAGCAGCGCGCCCGCTCACGATGGCGCTGTGAGCTGCGCTTCTGGTGTCGGTGTAGGGCTTTCTGCTCTCGAGCTGCAGGTGACAAAGCAGCGGCGCTGGCGTGACACATGCACAGCGCTGCCGGTCACCATGCAAAACGACTCATTAGCTCCGGTTGGCGTCGGAACCCGCTCGCCCGTGGCTGAGGCAGTGTGGCAACCATGGGTCCACTTTGCCGCGGCAGGAGCCATTGGTGGGGCGGCGCTCGGCGCGCTCGACTATGGCCGCCTGGCAGCATCGAGCCAGCCCTTTCGACAAGCCTGGCCCGAGCATCTCGCCCACGTGAGCCTGATGATCGTCGCCGGTTATATTGCCGGTCTGCTCGCCGCGCTGGCGCTGCGGCTGTGCCGCGCGCTGGGTCAGTGGGTTACCGCGCACAGCGGTCTGCCGCTGCGCCTGGCCATCAGCGCGGTGACCGCCACCGCTTGCCTGGTGGTGATCATCCCGGTCGCGATCGCATTATTTCAGGGGCGAGCCATCCGCCAGACCAGCGTCGCAGCCTGGGGGCCCTATGCCGTCAGCATCGCCGGCTGGGCGCTGGTCGCAGGCGCGGTCTGGCTGGTGCAGGCGCTGCACCAGAGCCTGGAGGCGCGCCCCCGCTCCTGGCTGCTTCGGGTGCTGCTCGCGGCCGCCGCGGGGCTGCTGCTGGCGCCGCTGGTGTATGCGGATCTGTATCTCTTCTACGGTCTGTACGGCTATGCGCACACCGTGCTGATGGCCACCAGCTTTGCCATCATCGCGGTGAGCACCTACCTGCTGCTCGGCGGCCTGCGCGGCGCCGTGGCCAAGCTGGCCACGGGCGTGGTGCTGGCGTGTGCCCCGCTGCTCGCCTACTCCGCGCCCCGCTACGAGGCGGCGCTCGCCGATTTTGCGACCCACTTCGCGTACACGGGGCGCATGATCGCGGTGGCGCGCACCCTGACCGACTGGGACGGCGACGGCTACTCGAACCTCTTTGGCCACAAGGATAGCGCGAGCTTCAATCGCCAGATCCGGCCGCTCGCGGCAGACGTGCCCGACAACGGCGAGGACGAAGACGGCGTCTTTGGGGATCTGACCCGTGCCGAGCTGGACGCCGCGCGGCAAGCTCGTGCTCGGGGGCAGTCCGCAGCCGCGCGGGCGCGCTACCAGGCCCTGACCGGGGACAAGCCGAGCAACCTGTTGCTGATCACCATCGACACCCTGCGCGCCGACCGCGTGCTGCCGGACAACGCCGCCGACCCACCCGCGTTCGTGGACTTCAAGCGGGAGGGCGTGCGCTTCGAGCACGCCTTCGCTTCGTCGTCGTTCACGCAGAACTCGGTCACGATGATGGCCACGTCGCGCTACGACGCGGCGCGCGCCACGGCGTCGCTGTTCGACGTGCTGCGCGACGCGGGCTGCACTACCTTGCTCGCCTTCGCCGAGACGCCGTTCAAGATCCTCGACGACAGCCGGCCGAGCGTGGTGCGCAGCTTCGAGCAGCGCGCCGTCATCCCCGATCGCGATCCCGGTGACCTGGGCGCGTTCCACTCCTACGCTGCCACTCGGCCCACCTCCGAGGCCATCGTCAGCCGGGCGCTCGATCTGCTCGCCGCTCATCGCGGCCGCCGTACGTGCACGTGGGTGTATCTGTTCGACGTGCACCAGTGGCAGCAGCTGCAAGACCCGGAGGTGGTCGGCAGCGACGGCGCGGAAGGCTCGGAGCGCTACGACCACGCCGTGGCCTACGCCTTGAAGCACGTCGCGCGGCTGCTCGATGGGCTGGAGCAGCTGGGGTTGGCCAGTGACACCGTGGTGGCGCTGAGCGGCGACCACGGCGAGGCGCTCGGCGAGAAGGGCATCGTCGGCCACACGCGCTGGGTCTACAACCCGTTCTTGCACGTGCCGCTGATCGTGCGAGCGCCCGGAGTGGAGCCCGGCAAGGTGGCAGACACGGAGGTGGGGCTGATCGACGTCATGCCCACCTTGCTCGACCTGCTATCCGTCACCCCCGCGCTGCCGGACCTGGATGGCGCGAGCCTCCTGCCGTTGATGCTCGGGCAACGGGCGCAGCACGCTGTCTTTGCGCACGAAGCGGAGTACGACGCCGTGTTCGCCAGCGGCTACAAGCTCGTGGTCGATCGCCCCGAGGGGCGCTACCGCCTGTACGATCTGTGCGGCGACTACGACGAGGAGCACTCGCTGTTCGGCGCTCCGGGCCATGAGCGCATCGCGCGCGAGCTGTACCTGGCGTATCAGGCCAGCGGCGCGCCGCGCTGAGTGAGGCGCTGGCCGAGCTTCTCGAGCCCTGGGCCGGAGGCCGCGGGTGAGCGGTTTCTGCAGCGTTACGACACGCCCCGGGCGCAATTGCCCTAGGACGTGGGCCCGGGTTTGGATATGGACGGAGGCGCGGAAAACCCGCGGAAGGAACCACCCGGACAATCCCATGTTGCAAAAGAGCGCCTCTTTCAAGGCCATCCAGGGCCCCATCGTCACCATCGTGCTGGACGGGGTGGGGTGCACGGACCGGCAAGTGGGCAACGCCGTGGCAGCGGCGCGCAAGCCCTGCCTGGACGCCCTTCTCGCCAGGTATCCCAACGTGCAGCTGAAGGCTCACGGCACCGCGGTGGGCATGCCCTCCGACGCGGACATGGGCAACTCCGAGGTCGGCCACAACGCCATCGGCTCCGGTCAGGTCTACACCCAGGGCGCCGCCCTGGTGTCGGAGGCGATCAAGAGCGGTGAGATCTTCCAGCGCGACGCCTGGCGCGAGATCGTGGCCAACGTCAAGCAGCACGGCTCCACCTTGCACTTCATGGGGCTGTTCTCCGACGGCAACGTGCACTCGCACATCGATCATCTGAAGGCGCTGATCGTGAAGGCCAAGGAGGAGGGGGTGCGTACGGTGCGCGTCCACGCGCTGCTCGACGGGCGTGACGTGCCGGAGACCTCGGCGCTCGAGTACGTGGGCCCCTTCGAGCAGTTCTTGAAGGAGATCAACGGCCCCAGCTTCGACGCGGCGATCGCCAGCGGCGGCGGCCGCATGCGCATCACCATGGATCGCTATCAGGCGGACTGGCCCATGGTGGCCCTGGGCTGGAAGACGCACGTGCGCGGCGAGGGCGAGCAGTTCGCCTCGGCCAGCGACGCGGTCACCACCCTGCGCGCGCGCACCAAGGCCAGCGATCAGAACCTCGACCCCTTCGTGATCGTGAAGAACGGGCGCCCCGTGGGGCCCATCGTCGATGGCGACTCGGTGGTCTTCTACAACTTCCGCGGCGATCGCGCGATCGAGATCACGCAGGCCTTCTGCAGTGGGCCGGAGTTCACCGGTTTTGATCGCGGCAAGGTGCCGGACGTCTGTTATGCGGGCATGCTCGAGTACGACGGCGATCTCAAGCTGCCCAAGCGCTTCCTGGTGCCGCCGCCCGCCATCAAGGGCACCCTGGGTGAATACCTGGCCGAGGCCGGCATCAGCCAGTACGCCATCTCGGAGACGCAGAAGTACGGGCACGTGACCTACTTCTGGAACGGCAATCGCAGCGGCAAGTTCGACGACAAGCTGGAGCTGTACAAGGAGATCCCGTCGGACATGGTGCCGTTCGAGCAGCGGCCCTGGATGAAGGCCGCCGAGATCACCGATGAGCTGATCAAGCAGATCCAGTCGGGCAAGCACCGTACCTTGAGGGTCAACTACGCCAACGGCGACATGGTCGGGCACACCGGTGACTTCCAGTCGGCGGTGATCGCCATCGAGGCGCTGGACATCGCGCTGGCGCGCCTGCTGCCGGTGATCGACGCAGCCAGGGGCGTGGCCCTGATCACGGCCGATCACGGCAACGCGGACGAGATGTTCGAGCTCGACAAGAAGGGCAATCCGGTCTCCGACGGGCACGGCGGCTACAAAGCCAAGACCAGCCACACGCTCAACCCGGTGCCCTGCATCCTGTACGACAACCAGAGCGGCGGCGCGCTGCAGCTCAAGCAGGACAAGAAGTACGGGCTCTCCGCGCTGGCGGCCACCACCGTCAACCTGCTGGGCTACGAGGCCCCGAGCCTCTGGGATGAGTCACTGCTGACGCTGTCGGCGGGTCGCTAAGCGAGAAGGTCGCCCCGCGCGTGCTCTCCCTCGACTCCATTTCCAAGCGTCACGGCAGCCAGATCCTGTTCATCGACGCGAGCCTCGCCGTCTTCCGGGGGGATCGCGTGGGCCTGGTGGGCCCGAACGGCGCCGGCAAGTCCACCGTCTTTCGCCTGCTCGTGGGGCAGGAGCAGCCGGATGCCGGCCAGGTCAACGTCGATCGCGGGATCAGCATCGGCTACTTCGATCAGAACGTCGGCGAGATGAGCGGCCAGAGCGTGCTGGCCGCCACCATCGCCGGCGCTGGCGAGGTGGCCAAGGTGGGGGAGGAGATGGCGCGCCTGGAGGCTGCCATGGCCGATCCCGAGCAAGCCGATCAGCTGGAGCAGGTGATCGATCGCTTCGGCGAGGTGCAGGCGCGCTTCGACGCGCTGGGCGGCTACGGGCTCAGCGCGCGCGCCAACGAGGTGCTCGCCGGCCTGGGCTTTGCCCCGGAGGTGATCGAAGGCGACGTGGGCAAGCTGTCCGGCGGCTGGAAGATGCGCGTGGCGCTGGCGCGCGTGCTGTTGATGAAGCCGGACGCGCTGCTGCTGGATGAGCCCACAAACCACCTCGACATCGAGTCGATCATCTGGCTCGAGGGCTTCCTGGCCAGCTTCGAGGGCGGGCTGATCATCACCTCGCACGATCAGGCCTTCCTCAACCGCGTGGTCACCCGCATCGTCGACATCGACGAGGGGGATCTGATCAGCTACTCCGGCAACTACCAGTTCTACGAGGAGCAGTTCCGGCTGCGCCAGCTGCAGCGGGAGGCACAGTACGCCCGGCAGCAAGCCATGCTGGCCAAGGAGCAAGCCTTCATCGATCGCTTCAAGGCTCGCGCCAGCCACGCCGCGCAGGTGCAGTCGCGCGTGAAGAAGCTGGACAAGATCGAGAAAATCGAGCCGCCCAAGCAGCGCAAGCTGATCGAGTTCGAGTTCCGCGCTCCGCCGCGCTCGGGCGATGACGTGGTCGCGCTGGAGCACGTGGAAAAGGGCTACGGCAGCCGGCAAATCTACAAGGATTTTTCGCTGCTCATCCGCCGCCAGGAGCGCTGGTGCGTGATGGGCATCAACGGCGCGGGCAAGAGCACTTTGCTGCGCCTGGTCGCTGGAGCCAGCGCTCCAGACGGCGGCAGCGTGCGGCTCGGGGCGGGGGTCAAGCTCGGCTACTTCGCCCAGCACGCCATGGAGATCCTCGAGCCCGACGCCACGGTGCTGGGCATGATGGAGAGGACCTTTCCGCTCGCCGGTCTGGGCGTGCTGCGTACGTTGCTGGGGGCCTTCGGCTTCTCCGGGCCGGACGCGGACAAGCGCTGCCAGCACCTCTCCGGCGGTGAAAAGGCGCGCCTGGTGCTGGCCTTGATGATGTTCGATCCGCCCAATTTTCTGGTGCTGGATGAGCCCACCAACCACCTCGACATGGACACGAAGTCGATGCTGGTGCGCCTGTTGCGCGGCTATGAGGGCACCTTGCTGTTCGTCTCCCACGACCGCAAGTTTCTGAGCTCCCTCTCCAACCGCGTGCTGGAGCTCACGGCCGAGGGCCCTCACGTCTACGGTGGGGGCTACGACGAATATGTCGCCCAGACCGGGCAAGAGGCACCGGGCCTGCGGCACTGACTCGCGTCAGAGGCGGGCCCGGCTCGGTCAGCCCACGAACCGAATTTGAGCTCCTCGGTCCCATTTTCACGGCAACGGCGCTCGGACTGGGTCACGCTGAGCCCCAGTGAAAACACGACCCTCCGGCGAGAAGCGGCGCAAGGAAATGCAGCGCCAGGAACGAAACCGCGCGAAGGAGGAACGTCGCAAGCTGCGCAAGGAAGAGCGCCTGAAGTCCCCGACGGGTGTCGAGGGCGATCCGGATTTCGTGCAGACGGACGTGGTTGAGCAGCCCCCGCTGCCCGGGGCGTGAGGGGCTGAGGTGAGGGCCCGGACCCGCTCTTCGCTGAAGCTCGCCGCGGCGCTGGTCATTGCGCTCGGCTGCAGCGGGGAGACGGCTCCTTCTGGCGCGGGCAACGGGCTCGAGCTGGAGCCCAGCCCCGGCGTCGAGCGCTCCGCGATTGTGGCGGAGGCGCCCGTGGCGGAGCTGGCTGGAGGCCTCAACGACGCGGGCTTCGCCCTGTGGCGGCGGCAGCCGCTGGCAGAAGACCTCATCTTCAGCCCCCTGAGCATCGGGCATGCCCTGCTCATGGCTCGCGCTGCCGCCGACGAGAGCACGGGCCAGGGCATCGACGTGGCCTTCGGCCTGCCGCAGGGGCTCGGCGCCCATCAGGCGTGGAACACCATCGATCAGGCCCTGGCCGGCGCCGACAGTGCACAGCAGGAGCTGACGATCACCATCGCCGATCGCATCTGGCCGCGCCTGGATGTGAGCCCCGCGCAGGAGTGGATCGATCTGCTCGCGAGCGAACACGGCGCCGGCACGCGCGCCCTGGATTTCGCGGGCGATCCCGAAGGTAGCCGCGAGCTCATCAATGACTGGGTGGGGCAGCAGACGCAGGGCTTGATCCCCGAGCTGCTGCCGTCGGGGTTCATTCAGGGCAACACCGTGCTGGTGCTCACGGACGCCCTGTACTTCAAGGCGCGCTGGCAGACGGTGTTTGGAAAATACGGCACCGTCAGCGATACATTCACGTCGCTCGACGGCAGTACCCGGCCGATCGAGCTGATGCGCGAGCTGGAGCTCGGCGGCCCGCGCGGGCGGGGCGATGGCTTCGTCGGTGCGGAGCTGCCGTACGTGGGCGGTGAGCTGTCGATGTTGATCCTGGTGCCGGATGCCGGCCGGTTCGAGGAGGTCCGCAACCGGCTGAGCCAGGAGCTGCTGGACAGCATCGACGAAAGCTTCAGCACGGGCCCCTACGAGCTGCTGCTGCCCAGGTGGTCCGCGAGCTCTCAGCTGGATCTGCTGCCCTGGCTGACCGGGCTGGGCGCGGCTCCAGGCAGCTACCCCGCCATCTCCCCGGGCGCGTTCTTGAGCGGAGCCGTGCACGGCGCCGACATCGAGGTGGATGAGTGGGGCACTGTCGCCGCGGCAGCCACGGGCATCGGCTTCCAGGAATCAGGCCCTCCAGAGCCGGAGCTCACGGTCAAGGCAGATCGGCCTTTTCTGTACGTGATCCGCCATCTGGAGAGCAGGGTCGTGCTCTTTGCCGGGCAGGTCAACGCTCCACCGCCCTGAGGCGGCCTCGCTTCACGGCAACAAATACGTGACGCTCAGGCTGGCGCTCGCGCGGCTGCAGAACACCAGATCGGTGACGCCATCGCCGTCGCTCGGACTCTGAAAGCGCAGGCGAAACTGCGTAGCGCCAAGGTCGCGCCAGTCGCTGCGCACGGCCGCCAGCACGTCGGCGCTCAGCAGGGTCCCCACCTGCACCGCTGCCGCGCTGCCCAGCTCGGCGCCGGTGGCAGCGAAGCTCTCCGGGCCGATCGCCGCGAACCAGGCGCGCTCCAGCAAGAGCGGGCCCAGGCCAGCAGAGGGGGCGCCCAGCAGCGAGCCGATCTGCAGCCGGAAGGTCGCGCCGCTGAGCTCCACCGCCGCGGCGGGCAGCGAGGAGAGATCGAAGCTGGTGAAGCCGCGATAGCTCGCGTTGGGACCGAAGCTGCTGTCGCCGATGCACATGCTGGTGCCCGCCGGCGCACAGCTGTCCGTCCCGTATACGCCGTCGCTGCGCCAGTTGCCGGTTCGCGCCGAGTCTGCCTCGGCGCTCAATTGCACGGTGAGCTCGCGCAAGGTCGTGAACGACACCCGCGTGTCGGTCAGGCCGTTACCCTCCAGGTCGCGCGCTGCAGAGCCGATGCGATATTCGTAGCGCCTCGCCTCCACCTGCTGTGGATCACTGCCGGTGGCGTACGCCAGGGGCGCATCGAGCTCGATGTTCAGCAGCCTGCCGGATGCATCCCAGCGAAAGGCCGGTGTGCCCTGTCCGAGGTTGCCGAAGTCGATGGCGGCCTCGACCGAAGCCCGGTCCATGGGCACGTCGAAGGCGATGGCGAGCGAGGTGCCGCGCGTCACGCCGGAGGCGCCGCTGGCAGGCACGGTGCTGAGAACGCGCGGGCTCGCGGCAGCTCCCTCCGAGTCGCCGGCATCCGCAGGCGGCGCGGCGTCGCTCGCGGGCGTGGTGCCCGCGTCTTCGCTGCCGGGCGCGGCAGCGCCGCCTGCACCGCCACCGGCTGCTCCGCCCGGACCCCCACCAGCGGTGCCGCCCTGGCTTCCGCCGGCAGCTCCGGGCTGAGCGGGGCCGCCGCCAGCGCCGCCCTCGTCCATGCCGCTCGAGTATTCTGCCAGCTCTCCGCGCGGCAGGCAGGCCAGCAACAGACAGCAGCCGAGCAGGGCGCGCCAGCCTCGCGAGCAGCTGCCAGCGCGCAGGTGCGGTGCAAGGGATGGTTCTTGGAGCATGGTGCTGTGTCTCGCCCTGGCACGGCGGTCCGCCGGGCCATGCAAGGGGAGTAGCGCAGCGCGCTCGCGGGTTCTCGCCGCGGCGGCGCCGTTTACGCGTTTTGTGGTGTGATGTGGGCAACGGCGTGCCTGCTCGAGACACTATCGTTGCACCGTGCAACAAGAGCGCCGCCCGCCAGGGCCGCTACCTCATGCGCTCGTTCACCAGGCTCGACAGCTGGCGCGTGTCGAACGGCTTCTCCAGCCGTTCATTGGGCACCTCATCCAGGAAGGCGCGCGCCGCGGTGGTGAAGGCGCCACCCGAGAGGAACACCATGCGCTCTGCCTGATCGGGTGCGTGCTCGGCCAGGGCGGCGTATAGATCCATGCCCGTCATCTGCGGCATCATCAGATCGCACAGCAGCACGTCGAAGCGCTCGCCGCCGAGGATGCGCTCCAGCGCGCTGGCCGCGTTCTGGCTCACCACCACCTCGTGCTCGAAGGCCAGAGTGCGGCCGATGGCCGTGGCGATCATCGGCTCATCGTCCACCACCAGCACCCGTCCACGCCGCGCCTTGACCGGCACGGGCGCGCTGATGCGAGGCGCCGCGGGCAGGCTTTTGCGTGCGGGCGGGAGCACCACGCGAAACACCGAGCCCTTGCCCAGCTCGCTCTCCACCTCGAGATCGCCGCCCAGCCCCGTGATGATGCGATGACAGATGGAGAGGCCGAGCCCCGTGCCCACACCGACCGGCTTGGTGGTGAAGAAGGCGTCGAAGATGCGCGTCAAATTCTCGCGCGGGATGCCGGAGCCCGTGTCCTGCACCTCGGCCACGACCCGGCCGCGCGCATCGATCCGGGTCACCACGCGAATCTGGTTGTGCTCCGCGTCGCCCTCGCGGATGGCCTGGGCCGCGTTGATGACCAGGTTCAAGAAGACCTGACCGAGGCGCGCCTCGTTGGCCTCCACGGCGGGCACCTTCGAGTACTCCTTGAGCAGCCGGGCGCGGTGGCGGATCTCGTTCCAGGCCATGCGCAGCGAGGACTCCAGCACCCGCTCCACCTCCACGGCGCCGCGGTGCTCTTCATCCGTGGCGCGGGAGAAGATCTTCAGATCGCGCACGATGTGGCGCAGCCGATCGGCGCTCTCCCGCGCGTCTGCCAGCTCGTCGAAGACGTCGTGCAGGCGATCGGTCAGCTGCAGCCGCTTGGCCACCGCGGTGAGGTCGCGCGACATCAGCTCCAGGTTGGCCACGATGGCAGCCAGCGGGTTGTTGATCTCGTGCGCCACGCCAGCCGCCAGCGTGCCCACCGAGGCCATGCGGTCGCTGATCAAGAGCTGCTCCTGCATCTTGCGCTGCGACGTACGCAGCTCCGCCTCGCGCAGCTCGCGATCGATGGCGGGGCAGAGGCGCGCCAGGCTCTGCTTCAGCACGTAGTCGTGCGCGCCGGCGCGCATGGCGCCCACCGCCGCGTCTTCTCCCACCGTGCCGGAGACGATGATGAATGGCAGATCGCTGCGCAGGCGGCGGACCAGGCGGAGCGCCTCCAGCCCGGAGAAGTACGGCATCGAGTAGTCGGACAGCACGATGTCCCACTCGCCCTGCAGCGTACGCTCCAGATCGGCGGCGGTCTGCACGCGCTGCGAGCTGACCTCGTAGCCGCCGCGCCGCAGCTCCAGCAGGACCAGATCGGCGTCGCTCGGTGAGTCCTCGACCAGCAGTGCGCGCAGCGGCTTGCCGCCCGCCGGCATCAGAGCGTGCCTCCGCTGGCCACCGACTCTGCTGGTGACGAGCAAGCCGTGGCACGCGTTTGCGAGCGCTGCCACTGCCGCGAAATGAGAGCGCCGTCCTGGTTCAACCCCGCAGTCACCCTGCTCAGTATATCGCGGCAATTTTGCCTCTGGCCACTTGTTTGAAGAGTAAGGCGGTGTAGGGGCTAAAGTTACGCCATGCGCGTCCGTTGACGATGCTGGAGGGGTAGCAGCGGACGATGGGCAAGCGCAGGATTCTGATCGCTGACGACTCGCCGTCAGAGGCGGAGCGCATTCGCAAGACCCTCGAGACGCTGTCCGGCGTCGAGGTGGTGGCCGTGGAGGATGGCGCGACGGCCGTCAGCGAGTGCCGGCGCTCCCGCTTCGATCTGGTGCTGTGCGATTTCGAGATGCCGGGTCTGAACGGCCTGCAGGTGGTGCGGCTGCTGCGCTCCAACTGGTCGCGCATGGAGCTGCCCATCTTGATGCTGACGGTGCGCGACGACGTGCAGACCAAGGTGCTCAGCTTGAGACAGGGCGCCAACGACTACGTCACCAAGCCTGCCGAGCCGGAGGAGCTGCTGGCGCGCGTGCAGGGCCAGCTGGACCTGAAGGCCGCCGTGGAGGCCAACATCGCCGCGCGAGTGCGCATGCTCGAGGGGCGCAAGCTGGCCACCATCGGTCGCCTGGCAGCGGGCCTGGCGCATGATCTGAACACCCCGGCGCAGTTCACCGCAGATAACCTCGTGTTCCTGCAGAAGGCGGTGAAGCACAGCTGCGAGCTACTCGGGCGCACGCGCGAGCAGCTGGTGGAGCATTCGTCAGAGAACGGGCTGGCAGACGAGTTCCTGGGCTTCTGGCAGAGCAAGCGCCTGGGCTACCTGCTGGAGGAGGCGCCCAAGGCGCTCGACGAGGCCTTGAACGGCATCATGCGCATGGCCAAGACGGTGCGCGAGTTGAGGGAGTTCGCCGCGGGGCAGGAGTCGAGCTGGGGGCTGGCGGACATCAACCGCGCGCTGGAGAACACCGTGGCCGTGTCGCGGCAGGCCTGGTCGCTGCACGCGGAGATCACCCTCGATCTGGATCGCTCGCTGCCGGCCATCGCCTGTGACGTGGCGGCGCTGAAGCAGGCGTTCTTCGACATCTTGATGGCCTTCGTGGAGCGCGTGCCTCGCCAGGAGCGCGGCCCTCGGCTCGCTGCCGGCGGCGCCTCGCGCGCGGCAGTGGCGGTGGCTGGTGTCACCCAGCACATCACCATCAGCTCGCGTCGCACCTCCGACGGGGTCGAGGTGGCCTTCCGTGACAACGGACCGGGGCTGCAGGGCGAGCTCTCGCTCGCCCTGCGTTCCAGCGCACCCAGCTCCGAGCAGCTGGAGTTGCTCGACACGCGGGGGCTGGGCATGGCGCACTCCGTCGTCGTCGGCCAGCACCAGGGGCAGCTCTCGGATGAATCAGCGCCGGGGCAAGGTGCAACACTTGCCGTTCGATTGCGCGAGGGCATGTCCAATCCCCGTCATCGTCCGGTGACGCCCGCGGTCTAGGCTGCTGTCGCATCTCGCGGGTTTCCGGGCTGAAGCACGCAAGGCTGCGCCCGGTGCGGGTGCGGGGCTCGCCGTGCCGCTGGGTACGGGGCGCACCCACATCAACGATTTCGCAGACTCCGTGATCCGAGGGAGCGTGCTACCCTCGCCAGACCGAGACGGCCGCCGGGGGGGCAAAGGCCGGCTCGCGAGAGCTGGAGGGTATACGACATGCTCAAGCGTGAGGACTGGCTGCCCCTGGCCAGAAAGCTCGACTGGGAGCTTACCTACGTCACTGAGCGCGATGCCTTTCCCGAGGAGGTGAGCGGCAAACCCTGGCTGCCTCAGCGTGCCTGGCAGCAGTGGGAGGAGCCTTTTCGGACCAGCTTCAGTGAATACGTGCGAGGTCAGCGGCAGAAGGAGCAGCGCCTGGCGGCGGTGCGAGAAGCGATCGGGCGGGTGGAGGACGCGGCCCGGCTGGACCGCGGCTGGCTCAGCGCGGTCAAGCTACACGCCGCGACCTTCGCGCTGGCAGAGTTCGCGGCAGTGGTGGGCAACCTGCGCGCCGCGCGCTTCGGGCGTGATGGTGCCTGGCGCTCCGCCGCCACGTTCGGCGCGCTCGACGAGCTGCGGCACACGCAGATCCCGCTGGCGCTGTTGCACGATCTGGTGCGCTGGGACGTGCAGTTCGACTGGACGCACAAATTCTTCCACACCAACAACTGGGTCGCGATCGCCGGACGCCACCTGGTGGATGAGATGTTGCTCACCGCCGATCCGATCGAGTTTGCGGTGGCCACGCACTTCGTCTTCGAGACGGGCTTCACCAACCTGCAGTTCGTGGGGCTCTCCACCCTGGCGCACGACGTGGGCGACCGCCTGTTCGAGCTGATGCTGCAGAGCATTCAGACCGACGAGGCGCGGCATGCGCAGATCGGCAATCCGGTCCTGGACATGCTGGTACAGGTGGATCGCGAGCACGCGCAGCGCCTGGTGGACAAGTGGTTCTGGCGCAGCTGGCTCTTCTTCGCGATCGTGACCGGCTTTGCGATGGACTACCTGACCCCGCTCGAGCGCCGCAAGCACTCCTTCAAGGAGTTCGCACGAGAGTGGATCGTGGAGCAGTTCAGCGAGCAGCTGCAGCGGGTGGGCCTGGCCTTGCCCTGGTACTGGTCCACGTTCGAGCGCAGCCTCGACTACTACCATCACATGGTCTACGCGAGCGCGTACACGTACCGCGCCAGCGTCTGGTTCGACTGCGTCTTGCCGGGCCCCGAGGAGCGCGCGTGGCTGGCGGGCAAGTACCCGGAGTCGTTCCACGAGTTCGAGCCCATCTGGCGGCGGGTGGCAGAGCGGCAGCGGCAGGCGGGGCCGCGCGTGGAATGGTTTACCCACGGCACCACTCCGGTCACCTTCTGCGATCTGTGCCAGCTGGTGCTGTGTGGCGGTACACCGCGGCAAAACTCCGCCCGCACCCTGCTGCGGGACGGGCGGCGTCATATCTTCTGCAGCGACCCCTGCGCCTGGATCTTCGAGCAGGAGCCCGAGCGCTATGCGGCGCACGAGAACGTGGTGGGCCGCATTCTCGCCGGCAAGGCGCCGGCCAACTTGCTCGAGCTGCTGCGCAGCTACTTCGGTCTGAACCAGGAGATGTGGGGGAAAGATGTCGCGCGCGGCGCGTACCCGTGGCTGGCCGATGAACCCCGGAGCCAGGAGGAGGCCGCGTGTTAGTGCCAGTACACGGCTTCATTCGCGGGGACACCGTTGGGCTGCTGGTGCTGGTGCACGACACGGACACCATTGCCCACCTGGCCCGCACGTTGATGGATGCCGCGGCCGTGCGCCTGCCGCCGGCGCCGCGCGCGCGCGTGTATCACGGGCCGGTGGAGCTGAGCCCCGAGCAGACGGTGGCGCGCGCGGGTCTGACCGCGCTGGAGCGAGTGGACCTCATACCGGAGTGGCCCGATGAGCTCGCGTGAGGTGCTGGCCGAGGCGGAGCTGTGGGTGGGCGAGCACCGGCGCCTGGTGATCGAGGGGCGCCGCGTGCTCTTGCTGCGCACCGAGGCCGGCGTCTTTGCTTACGAGGATCGCTGCCCGCACCTCGGCTTGCCGCTCAGCAAGGGCACCCTGGAGGGTCAGACGCTGACCTGCTTTGCTCACCATTTCCAGTTCGATGCCGAGACGGGCGCGGGCATCAACCCGCGCTGCCTCAACCTGTGGGCGTACCCGGTGGAGTGCCGCGCCGGCATGATCTGCGTGGACCTCAGCCGGCGGATCGAGGCACCAGCGCCGCAGCAGCTGGTGAGTGAGGTGGCCGATGAGCACTGAGCAGAGCACAGCCCAGGCCGCCGAGCGGCGAGTGGGGCCGGTGCTGTCCGCCAATGAGCTGGGCAGGGCAGTGCTGGCCGCCATCGAGCAGCTCAACCCCGGCGCCAAGGTGCTCGATCGCGGCGCTTACCTGCGGGTGCTGGCCAGCGCGCCCTGTGTGCTCACCCGTGCCGCCGTCGAGCAAGTAACGGGCCAGAGCTTTCGTTTGCCCGCGGATCTGGAGCAGGTGATGCCCGCGTTCCAGGGCTTCTTGCACCTCACCGAGGAAGGCGTGGAATGGAGGGCTGAGCCCGAGTGACAGGCCAGCGCACGTATTGGCACCTGGAGGGCCAGGGCCGCTTGCCCCAGCACTATGACATCGTCACCTCCAGGCTCCTCTATCATCGCGAGCTGGGGTTCGAGGTGGCAACCCCGGGCGCAGCGTGGCTCCAGCGCCACGCCCTGCAGTCGCCTCTGCGGGGCACCTTCCAGGCCTTTCGCGATCCGCGCGCGACCACGTACGCCAGCTACGTGGAGCTGCAGAGCGAGCGCGAGGGGTTCGCCGAGCAGCTGCTGCAGTCGGCGGAGGAGAGCGGCTACGACAGCGCGCTGCCTCCGCCGTGGGTCGATGTGCTGGAGGCGGTGCTGCCCGTGCTGCGCTATCCGTGCCACGCCCTGCACATGCTGGCGGCCTACGTTGCCCACCTGGCGCCAGAGGGGCGGGTGGTCGTGGCTGGCGCATTTCAGGCGGCGGATGAGCTGCGCCGGGTGCAACACCTGGCCCGCCGCATGCGCCAGCTGCAGGAGCTGCGGCCCGACTTCGGCAAGGCCGCGCTGGCACACTGGCAGGAGCACGCTGACTGGCAGCCCTTGCGCCGCTTGCTCGAGCAATTGCTCGTCACGTACGACTTTGGCGAGGCGTGGGCCGCGCTGCAGCTCGTGGTCAAGCCCGCGCTGGATGAGCTGTACATGGTGCAATTTGCCGGGCTGGCGCGCGAGCGTGGCGACTGGCTATGGGCAGAGCTGGCGCACTCGCTGGCGCAGGATTGCCGCTGGCAGCGCGACTGGAGCGACGCACTGGCGCGCGCTGCGCTGGCGGAGCACCCCGACAACCAAGCAGTGCTCAGCGCCTGGATCGAGAGCTGGGCGCAGCGCGTCGAGCAAGCCCTGCCCCCGCTCTGTAACCTCTGGGTGATAGCGCCGGAACGCGCCAGCGCCTACGTTGCCGAGGTCATGGCCCAAAGTCGGAAACGCTGGCGGGCACTCGGGCTCTGCCTCCCGGTGGGAGGATGAGCGGCGATGGAGGCGGTGGGATGACGGCGAGCCACGATGCGGAGGTCACATTTTGCGGCAGGGGCAGCCCTCCGAGCGCTGCCGAGCACAGC
>JAICQL010000380.1 GCA_025937895.1 Polyangiaceae bacterium
ACCCCGCCGCCCAGGAACGGGCCGGAGCTGGCCTGAGACGACGTGCAGGCGAGCCCGGGGGAGCAATCGTCATCGCTCTCGCACGCAGCGCCCACTGATGATTCGGCCACGGCAACGGCAGCAGCCCCGCACTCGCAAGCCGACGCGCTGGCTCCGTCGTCCGAGCAGCGCTGGCTACCCGGGCAGCCGCCGGGTCCGAGGCACTGCAGCTGACTGCCAGGCTCGCAAGACTGCGCTGCCGGGACGTTGCCGTCGAGGTCGCGGCCGCCCGCGCCGACGTTGCCCGCGGCACCCGAAGCACCGCCGGACGCCCCACGACCGTTCCCCAGCTCTGGCTCGCGCGGAGCGCCGCCGTCCTGCTGGTTCAACTCGCCCTGCCGCGTCTCGCACGGGCCGGCATCGGCCCCGGCGTCTGTGCCACAACGAGCCACCCGCAGGTCCCCGACCCCGGTGAGCTGATTGCAGCCAGCAACCAGCAACGCCGCAGCGATGACGGCGCGGCAAGCAGGCTGCGGCGTGACTTGGCCTCCCATCCGAAACAACGGCTTTTCTCTACCCGGGCGCTCTTGTCTATCCGGCCAGCTGCGCAGAGGCAAGCTGGCGAGCGCCGGGACGGCGGTAGACATGCCGGAAACGTCGCAAACGCCCATGTACGTCAGGTCGGCGCAAACTGCGCTCCTGGCGCGCAAAAAAGACAGCCCGCGCTGCTTTTGGAAGAGCTGCTCAGACGCGCCGGTGCCGGCGGCTCGTCTCGCTCCCTCGGGAAGAAGATTCCTCCTCGGCAGAGTCGTCCGGAGCGCGGTAGCGGGGCTTCTGGCCGGGAGAGTGCTCGCGGATGGCCTTGGCCGCCGCCGACATCAAGGCGGACACGCCCTCTTGCACCGCGCTCTCGAACTCGCGCGCCGCCGCGGGCAGCTGCGAGGCCACGCCCGGTACTCGTACACCCTGGCGCCGGCGCTGGCGCTCGGCGCGGCGCCGCTCGCGCGCGAGCTGCCGCTCCGCCTTGCGCCGCAGCCCTGCCTTGCTCGGCGCCAGCTGGCGGATGCCGAGCAGCAGCAGGATGACGCCCCAGAAGATCAGCACGTACTGAAAGAACCACGGGCCACCGTCGAAGCGATCGAAGGCGTAGATCCCGAGGTTGACGACCAGGAAGGTCAGCAGGTGATACACGAAAGCCAGGCGCTTCTGCCCGCGCAGCACCTTCATGCGCTGCTGCAGCAGCTGATAATCGCCGTGCTCGCTGGCCGCCGCCTCGACCGCCGACGCTGGGATGCCGACCTCGCGCGCCGCGGCCACCAGGTCGTCATGGTGGATGCCCGTGCCCTCCTCGCCCTGCTCCTCGAGCGCGCGGCGCAGGATCTCGTCGGCTTCTTCTCGGCTGTACGTCCTCGGCACCCGGGCAGTATGCATTCCGCGCACCCCGGTCGCCAGCCTCGGGCCACCGCTGCTGCGCCGCTCAGCAGCCCCAAATGGCGACCGCCGGCAGAGCAAGGGCCCTGCCGGCGGTTCGATTTTTACGCTCGGCTCGTCGTAGCGCGACGACCCGTGGCGGCCGGGGCCGCCTCAGGCCCTCACTGGATGACGATGCCGCTCACCTTCGGCTCATCGGCGGTGCCGCGAGCGAAGTCGATCACGATCTGACCGCTCGAGTTGGCCGTGGCGTTGAAGGTCTCCACCTTGGCGCGCCGGGCACCACCGGCAGCCGCGATGATGTCGTAGTTGCTGAGCACGCGCTGGCCGTTGATGCTGACGTTGAAGCGACGCTGGCCCGCGCTGGTCAGCCACACCTCGGCAAAGTGCAGCTTCACGCTGTGCTGCGAGTTCGGGGCGAAGCCGCCGACGGTGTAGGTCATCGCGCCCCAGCGCTCCGTCTGGTACACACTCTCGGGAGCGGCACCGGCCACGCCCGAACGGTCGACGGCGACGTTGCGGACCGGAGCGAGGTTACCGCCGGTGAAGCTCGAGTCCGCCGCGAAGGCGTCCGTAGCTTCGCCGCCCACGTTGATGGACACCACGCGACCCGACGGAGTGGAATCGCTGCAGGCCAGGCGCGAGGTGCGCGAGATGCTGGCGGGGTGCGTGTTGACCACGGTGTTGCCGGTGGCAGTGAGGCTCGTGGCGGTGCCGTTGCGGCTCAGGTTGTTGTCGGTGCCGTAGGGATTGTACCAGTCCCACCACAGCCAGCCGATGTTGTTCGCCTGGGCGCCGGTCATCAGGGTGCCGAAGTCGGCGATCGAGGTCGGGCCATCCGTCACCCGGTCCAGGCCCATCTGGATCGGCAAGCCCGAGGCCACGATGGCGTCGATGGCCTGGGTCAGGCTCATGCCGTAGCGCCCCTGGTAGTAGCCGTTGGTGGCCCAGTAAGCCTGCCAGCCCAGGAAGGAGTTGCGCAGCGGATCCGAGTCGAGGATCTCGCGGCCGAACTGCAGGATCGAGGGCAGATCGCGGCCAAACTGGTTGGCGGTCACGGTCAGCGGCACCCGGTAGCCCATGGCGCGCACCTGGCGCAGGGCCTCCTTGGCGTCGCGGCGGAACTTCTCGCGATCGTCGAGCTGCGGCTCGCCGTAGGCGTCGAGGATCAGGTAGCTCTCGTGCTTGGCCAGCATGGCCTTGACGTCGGCGCGGGCCAGGTAGCTCGTGCCGCCATTGAGCGGATCGAAGAAGGCCACCATATCGCGCTGCCCCACCAGGGTGAGGACCTCGTCGATGTCGGAGAGGCTCAAGGTGTTCACGCTGGCGATGATGCGCACGGCGTTCGCGCCGGTCTCGGAGATCTCGTCGATCGCGCCCAGCCAGTCGTTGCCAGGCGGCAGCTCGCGGCCGAGGATCTGCTCCACGCCGCGGACCACGAAGGGCTTGCCGCAAGCGTCGAGCAGCTGGCGCCCCTGGACCTTCATGGGCTCGGCGCTGGCGCTGGCAGCGGTGAACGCGAGGAGAGAGAACGTGAGGCCACCCACAGCCTTGGGCAGCCGCTTGCAGAGCTTGGAGAAGAAGGACGTGCTGGACTTGTCTTGAGCGAGTTTTTTCATTTCGGACACTGACTGGTTGCTTCGAGCCCGCAGTCGAGGGCACGGCCTCCATGCACAGCCGCGCTTGGACGCGGCTCTGCGTGGAGGTGCGGCGCGGCCACCCCGCTACTCGCGCGGAGACCCATTCCCCGGATGACCGCTCGCGGCTTTCGGGCTCGGCCCAAATCAGCTCGGGAGCACTGTCACCGTGACGAGCGCCCAGCCTCGCGAGTGTGTTTCACTCGTGAGGGGCTGGAGGGCGATCGCGACGCCTTGTCGACTGCTTCGTTATGCTGAGCGCCAATACGATCTCGGTCCAGCCGTGACCTATCGCCCCATCGGTGGCTTAAGGCCACGGTTTCGCGGCCGTGATTTGGCCGTGCTGGAGTGTTCCACCGTTGCGCCACGAAAGAGTGTCGATCCGAGCCACTCGCAGAGCACGGCGCCACCTCAGGGGTGTGGCGATCGCGCTGCGGAAGCGGGTCGCCCGCGCGATCTCGGCTCTTCTCAGCTCTTCCGCACTCTTTTCGACACTTCTCAGCTGACGGCGCGCTGGTAGTGGCGCTCGAGCGCGTCGAGCAGCCCCTCCACCGTGTACGTCTCCGCGGTCACCGCCACCTCCAGCCCGTGGCGCTGCGCGGTGGCCGCCGTGATCGGGCCGATGCACGCCAGGGTCACGCGCGAGAGCAAGCCGACCGCGTCCGTGCCCAGCAGCTCGAGCAAGGAGTCCACCGTGGAGCTCGACGTGAACAGCACCACGTCCAGCTCGCCCTGGCCGAGTAGCGTGGTCAGCCGCTCCTTGTGCTTCGTGCCCGCGGGGCGCGTCTGGTACGCGGGCACCACGTCCACCGTCATGCCGCCAGCGCGCAGCAGCTCCGGCAGCTCCTCGCGCGCCACCAGCGCCCGCGGGATGAGCACGCGGCGCACGCCGCCCACGTCCAGGATGGCGCGCGCCAGCGCCTCGCCCACGAACTCCTGCGCGATCAGATCCGCGCGGATCCCGCGCGGCACCAGCGCCTGCGCCGTCTTGGGCCCGATGGCGCCGACGCGGCAGCTGCCGAAGGCGCGCGCGTCACGCCCGACCTCGCTCAAGCTCTCGAAGAAGCGCTCGACCCCGTTGGCGCTGGTGAACAGGCAGAAGTCATAGTTGTGTACGTTGCGCGCGGCCTCGCGCAGCGCCTCCGGATC
>JAICQL010000133.1 GCA_025937895.1 Polyangiaceae bacterium
CAGAGCTTCCAGCTGCCTGGCGAGCGCCCGGCTGTGCAGGCGCGAGTGGACGGGCTTGAGCTGGAGCCGCTCGCCAGCGTGATTCACACCCTGGCCATCGACGCCGATCGCAAACAGCTGTCCGTGCTGCGCTCCGAGCGCTATCGGCTACCTGGCGCCTTTGCGCTGGAGCTGTGCGCGCAGGAGCCCCTCGAAGAGTTGCTGACCCGCTGTGAGGTGAGGGTGGCCGGGCGCGCGCTGCAGCGTGAAGAATGGCCCGCGGCACCAGCCGCCCCGGAGAAGGAGTGATGCAATCGTGAGAACATCGGAATGCAAGCTGGAGCCGCTGCCCGGCGAGCGTGCGCGCTCCTGGCCGAGCGAGCAAGCTCGAGCGCTGCCCTTCGGGCGCACCTTGCGCGTGGATGCGGGCCTGGGTAGCGTCGAGATCGCCAGCGCCGACGGGGTGGTGGAGCTCAGCGTGCGCTGCACTGCCGAGGGTTGCGAGCTGCGCTTTGCCAGCGCGCAACTCGCGCTGTCTACCCCCGGGCGCCTGGACGTGCGCTGCCGGGAGCTGGTGGTGGAAGCAGAGCAGCAGCTGGAGCTGAACAGCGGCGGTAACTTTGCCAGCCGCATCGCCGGTAGCTCCAGCACCACCGTCAGCGGGCGGCTGTCGGCGGATGCCGACGAGCTGTTCCTCCACACGCAGCGCGGGGACGCCCTGATCCAGGCCAACGACTACGTGCGGCTGGTAGGGGAGAAGATCTTGCTGAACTCCGAGCAGGAGCGGCGTCCCTCGCGCGATCAGCTGGAGGCGTTCTGGCGCAGGCTGGGCCTGTAGCTGCCACGACGGCGGCGTGTCCATCACGGTGTTGCAGCGGTGGAGCACCGCTGCACGGTCGAGCGGCGCTGCGCGTGGCACACTCTGGCTCGAGTAGTGCCGCGCACGGCTGGCACGCCGGTTGCTGATACCGCTGAGCATGAGCCAACTCGAACCCACCCTGGCACAAGCCCTCCCGCGCCTCGCACCGGGCAGGCGCTTTCTGCGGTCCTCTTGCCTGTGCGGCGCCTTGTTGCTGGCGCTGGCCTGTGGTGGAACACCGGCGAGCGCGCCCGTGGCCACGGAGAACGTGGAGTCCGACGGCAACGAGCTCCCGGCGGAGCCATCATTCCTGGTCGCCAACACGGTGGCGCAACGCGTGAGCTTGCCTCTGGCCCGGAAGGGCGCGGTGCTGGACGCCGAGAGCCTGGCTCGGCAGCTCGCCGGCTACGACCCCGGCAGCTTGCTGCGCTGCGAGCTGGGAGGTCAGGAGGCCTACGCCGCGGCCATGGATGCCTTGGGTGGGGTGCGCTGGGGCTACGCGGTCACCGTCCTGGAAGATCACAGCAAGCCCAAGTTTCAGGCGGGCTTCCAGCGCCCGCCGCTGGAGCTGCCGCTGGCCAGCGCCGGTGGCGACGCACCCGTCGAGATCGTGCTGCCAGACATCGTGGCGGTCACCGAGAGCGCAGTCCTGTACCACTCGCCCGCCCACGGCCTGCTGCTGGTCGCGCTGGGTGAAGAGGGGCCGCAGTTCAAGTGTGCCACCCAGCTGCCGGGCGACGTGGACCAGTTCTTCTACCGCGACGGACGACTCGTGGTGATGACCACCACCACGGGTGGAGGACGTTCGTCGCTGCTGCACTTTCAGGTCGACGGTAGCAATCTCAGCTTCGTCGAACGGGTGGAGCTGGGGCGGGCGGGCATTCTCGACTCGCGGCGCTTCAACGACAAGCTGGTGTTCTACACCGACCTGCGGCTGAGCGACGCTGCGCCGCAGCAGCCTGCGCGGTCCGGCGGCGGCGCTCCGCCCGGTAGCGGCGCCGCCTTCCCCGCCACCGCCTCGAGCCAGCACCGCTCGCTCCGGGTCTTCAAGATGGGCGAGCGGCTGGAGGAGGAGCTGCACGATACCCTCCTGGATACCACCGTGCCCGAGGCCCAGGTCGCGATGCAGGACGTCACCCGCGATACCCCTGTCGACACCCTGGCCAATGAGTCCCACCAGTTCGGTGGGGCCATGTGGGCGAGCGATCGCTACTTCGTGGTCACCGAGCAGGTCGATCAGATGTACGTCACGGGCTGGGCTACCGAGAGCTATCCGGTCTGCACGGCGCATCACACCAGCGAGACTCCGTACCAGTACTGCTCGACCGAATACGAGACGCGCCCCAATCCGGACTACGTCCCGCCCGACAACTCCGGTGGGGATCGCAGCTGCCAGGGCACCACACTCTCGACCTGCCTGGTGCAGGTGGCCCGCGTCTCCAACCGCACCATCCAGGTGCCGGTCGGCAGCAAGTGTGAAGAACGCATCAGGACCAACTGGATCTGTGACGCTTGGGAGCAGCGCGTCGTGGAGTATCCGACGTTCCGCCACGAACAATCCACGCGCCTCTTCGTCTACGAGTACACCGAGGGCGGCTTCGTGCGGCTGGACAGCTCGGTACACGAGATCACCACTCCAGGCCTGCAGGAGCAGGGGCCCGGGGCGCAGCTGGCGCAGCTCACCACCTCCGCAGAGACCTTCGACCTGGCGGTGCCGGGCGGGGTACAGGCCCTGCAGTTTCAGAACGGCTTTCTGTATGTCATCTCCGAAGGCGTGCTGCAGGTCTATGCGCTCGGGGGCAGCTCGATCGTGCGGACGGCCACGCTCGGCGTGGTCAATGACAGCCTGCAGTCGAGCCTGTTCTCCGGCGATCGCCTGTACCTGAGCGACTTCAGGTGGGCAGGCAGCGGCGATCGCTCCACGTTGCGGGTGGTCGATCTGTCGAACCCCGGCTTTCCCAGCATCGTGGGCAGCACGTTCAGCTTGCCGGGCGGGCATCGCTCGATCATCGCCTCTGACTACGGCATCTTCACCGTGGGCAGCGTGCAGCAGTTCCAGGGGCAAACCGTGAGCGCGCTCAAGCTGGGGTTGTTCAGCGATCCCTTCGCGGACGAGCGCGCCTACCTGATCCTCGGCACCGACCTGCAGTACACGCAGCTCGGGGCCGAAGAGGCACAGCTGTTCAACCGTGGCGCGCAGCGGATGCTGCTGCCCTATGCGGGCATGGTCGATAACGGCATCCGCGCTGCGCGGGTGGGGGTCTCGCACCTGGAGGCGGATGCCATCGTCAGTGAAGGCGCCGTGGCCGTGCCCGAGCTGCCGGAGCGGGTGCGAGCTCTGGGCGGGGGGGACGAGAGCTACCTGAGCTTTGCGCCCAGCTCGATCGAGTGGCTCACCCCGAGCGGCGCCGAGTGGCAGGCGGAGCCGGTGCTGGAGTACTTCCAGCCCATCGCGGTCTACCGTCTGAACGAGCAGGATGAATACGTGGAGGTGCAGCGCCTGGGCAGCCGCTGCCGGCTGCACTTCACGAGCGCCAGCAGCATCAACGAGCGCGCCGGAGCCACGTACTCCACGGAGTTTGGGTGCGCGCCGGTGCTGCCGGTGGCGTATGAGCGCAAGCTGCTGTTCGGCACCACCGGGATCGAATTTGACACGGCGAGCGGCTCGCTGCGGGTGCTCGAGGAGCAGGAGGTCACCGACACCCGCGCGCTCATCGACGAGCGGCAGATCTGCTTGCTGAGCGAGGCGCTGCTCGACGACGCCTCCGTCGACTATCGCAACCTGCCGCAGTCGGACGAGCTCACCTGCCTGAGCCGCGCGGAGTACGGGAAGCGTCTGGACAAGCTGTTGAATCCGCCCGCGACACCCTGAGCATCGAGCAGCAAACGGCGGCGCTGCGTGGAGACGCAGCGCCCCGTCGCCACGTCCGGCTTCAGAGCTGCTGCACCGGCTGCAGCAGCTCCCGCACCTGTGCCACCAGCCGCTCCGGCTTGTAGGGCTTGGTCAGCAAGCGAGCCCCGCGCGCGCCGAAGTCCTCCGGCAGCACGTTCGCGGCGTAGCCGGTGGTGAACAGCGCCCTGAGGCCGGGCTGCAGCTTCTCCATCTCCAGGTACGCATGCCAGCCGTCCAGCTCGGGCATCACCACGTCCAGGATCACCAGAGCGATCTCGCTGCCCCGGGCGCGATAGAGCTCCACGGCACGAACCCCGTTACAGGCCTGTAGCACCGTGTAACCGGCACGCCCCAGGATGCGCGCCACCTGCGCGCGCACCAGGTCCTCGTCCTCCGCGACCAGAATCACCGTGGCGTCCCCAGCCGGCTCCACCCTTGGCTTCGGTGGCTCGGAGCTGGCGACCAGCGGCAGCTTCACCTTCAGGATCGAGCCGCTCTTGCCGTCGCTCTCGGCCGTGAGCACCCCGCCGTGCGCCGCCACGATGCCCGCGGCCACGGCCAGCCCCAGCCCGGAGCCCACGCTCTTGGTCGTGAAGAAGGGGTCGAAGATGCGCGACAGATGCTCCGCGGCGATACCGACCCCCGTATCACACACCCGCACCACGACATGGCTCGAGCCCTCCGGCTCCAGCTGAATGGCCAGCACGCCCCCGCGCGGCATAGCATCCCAGGCGTTGACACACAGGTTGGTCAGCACCTGTTCGAACTGCGGCGCATCGAGCGCCACGTGATAGCGCACGCCCGCCGGATCGAACCTCAGCACCACGTTCTCGGGGATGGTGCGCCGCAGTAGCCGCACCGTGTTGTCGATCAACTCGCCCAGCTCGACCCGCTTCGAGTCCACGCGCGCGCGGCGGCCGATGGCCAGCAGGTGTGACGTGAGCTCTGCCGCGCGCTCCGTTGCGCGGGTCGCTTGCTCCAGCTCTTCTCTGGGGGACCCACCGTCATTCAGGCTCTGTTTGGCAAAAGCGAGATTGCCTTCGATCACCTGCAGCAGATTGTTGAAGTCGTGAGCGATGCCACCTGCGAGCTGTGCCAGGCCCTCCAGTCGCTGCGCGCGGTGTAGCTGCTCCGAAGTCTCGCGCAGTGTCTGCTCCGCCCGCTTGCGCTCGGTGATGTCGGTGGTGATGAGCAGCACGTGCTCGACCCGGCCTTCCCCCAGCACCGGCGCGACCCGCACGGAGTACCACGCCGTCGTCTGGCCGTCTCGATAGCCGCAGGTGTCATATTGCCCGCTCTTGGCCGAGTCGAACGCCTCGGCGATCACGCGGGCGGCGTCCTCCAGCCCTTCCGGCGAGATGAAGGCGTCCAGCTTGGCGCCGATGACCTCCTCCCGCGTCAGCTGTGGCGCCGTACGATTGACCCAGACCAGACGGCGCTCGCGGTCCACCATCATCACGAAATCAGGCAGGTTCTCCACCACCCTCCGCCGGAACTCCACGCTCTGCTGGAGCTCCTCCGCCAGCCGACGCTGCTCGGTAACGTCAGTGGAGATCTGCAGCGCAGCCTCCGCGCCGCTGGGAACACGAAAGGGGATCACGCACGTGGCGATGTGGCGGATGACACCGCTCGCCAGGGTGACCGTGGTCTCGAACTGCTGGGGGGCCTGCGTCGCGAACGCGCGCTCCACGCCTTCGATCGCCGCCTCGCGGCGCGGCGACGTCATGAAATCCTCTATTTTTCTGCCGAGGATCTGCGAGAAGTCGCGCGTGAGCGTGCGATTGAGGTAGCGGATGCGCCGCTCGCGATCGATGCAGCTGACGTAGCCCTCGATGCCGCTGGTGATTGCCTGCAGCATGGCCAGCTGAAACGCCTCGTCCAAATGCTCGCCCGGCGAGTGCCCCTTCATGATGGCACGCAAGCTAGTGTTCGTTGCAGACGAGCGCAATCACCCGCCCCGCGAGTGGCGCTTGGCTACGTTACGTTACGCTTTCGAACCATGATTTGCACTCGAATGTATCGTGAGTGCAACACCGCGTGCGGTGACCGCCCGCGGTGGCGACTGCCGCGGCGGCTCAGGCGCGCATCAGGTGGCGCAGGTGCTGCGCGCTGAAGGGGCGCTCCAGCACGAACTGGGCGCCGGCTTCCTGCGCCTTCTCGCGCATCGCCACGCTGGCGGCCTGCGCCGTCACGAAGCCGAACTTCACGGCCGAGCCACGAGCGCGTAGCTCGCGCAGCAGCTCGACGCCGTTCATTTCCGGCATGCTCCAGTCACTGAGGATCAGATCGGGCTTCGAGTCCGCCAGCTTGGCGAGAGCGTCGCTGCCGTTTTCGGCCAGCTCCACGGAGAGTCCGTCGAGCCCGGTCTGGTGAAGCGTGCGAAGTACCATCTGGCGCATGGCTTTGTTGTCATCCACCACCAGGATCTTCATTCCAGGGAGACTCATGGCTCACAGTGACACGACGCTCGCGCAGAGCCAAAGAAGCCGCCCCCAAGGGTGATGCGTTGCTACACAGGTGAAACCAGCGCGCTTGGCTTCTAGTGCCGGGCGCTCGGAAGCTCGGCGCATCCCCCCGCCGGGTGAGCGGACGCAACGAGCGGTGGGCTCCGCTCGATGGTCGTTGAGCTTCGGTGTTGCAGCCGCGGTGCACCGGGCACCGCGGCCGCTCCCCATGGTTAGTCGCAGCCGATGCGGGTCGCAGCCAGGCGCGCATGAAGTACTGGTTTTGCGGCAGAGTGGCGACGATGCCGTTTGCGCGAGCCCGAGCCCACGACCCGCAGTGACTGCGCTCCCGAGTGCGCCTGGTCCGTGCTCACCAGCACGTTGGCGCTATCCGTGTCGTTGGCATAGTTATCGACCACCTGCCAGGAGGGGGAGGTGATGAACGAGCCCGCCGGCACCGACTCGAAGCCGTCACACAGGAACTGGTCCGGGCAGCCCGCGTTGCCGGCCGGCGGCGGGTTCGCCGGTGGGGGATTGGCCGGCGGCGGGTTCGCGGCTGCACGGGTGGAGTGGCGGGCGGCATCGTGCCCCCGCCACCGGCTCCCGGCGCCATCACGCCGCCGCTACCCGCCGCGCCCTGGCTCGGCGCGCCAGCGGCGCCTGCCGGCTGCATCGGCTGCGGCTGCATGACCCCCGGTGCCTGCGCGTTGGTCCCCGGGTTCGCCGGTGGGTTCAGGGTCGCGTTGCTGCCCGGCACCTCGGAGCTCGGAGCACCGCCTGCTCCGCTGCCCACTGCGCCGCCAACAGGCGGGCTGCCGACCTGATTGCTGCCGCCGGGGGCCCCGGGCTGCAGGCTGCCCGAGCCCGTACCCGGACCAATATACGGAGGCGGCTCTTCATCGTCGTCTTCGGCTCCGGGAGGAGCGCTACAGGCGAGAGGAACACCGGCAGCCAGCAGGAGTAGCAGCGGTGAAACGAGCGCATTGCGAAGGATGAGGGCCATGTCTGGCGCTTATACCCGATGGCCGCGCCCCCGGCACTGCGAGCCAATTCAGCTACAGAGCTGCAGCCAGCCGGTGCGATTTCGCTGCTGCTGCCGCGCATGCGATCTGGCACAGCGCAGCGCCAGAACACCAGCGCAGCGCCAGAACACCAGCGCAGCGCGCCGAACACCGGCGCGGCGCCCGTGCACCGCGCTCCCTCTGCTGCTCTTACCAGTCGACTCGCGCGCGAATGCCGGCCACCCGCGGCGCGTTGTAGTACCGAATGTTCGTGCCCCCCGTCGAGACGATGGGCGTCGCGTAGGCGGTGTTGAACACATTGTTCACGAAGCCAGACACCCCGAGCCGCCCGTCAGGGTGCTTCCAGCCGATGCCGGCGTTGAATATCGTGAACGTGGGCACCACGTCCGTGAAGCGCTGCACCCTGCGCTGCGCCGTCTCGTAAGCGGGGTTCTCCAGGTCAAAGCCGGGCGCAGGCCGCACCAGCCGCGTGCCGTCGCCGTTGAACACCGTCATGTAGTGCGTGGTCCGCGTCTGCCCCTGGATCATCCAGTCGAACGAGCCCGCCGCCGTGTACAGCAGCTGCGACAGCGTGTAGTTCAAGGTCAGGGCCGACGCGCGCGGCAGCCAGTTGCCGCCCAGATCCACCGAGGCGTTGGCGGCGCCAAAGTTGAGCCGGTTGTCGTTCACGATCGTGCCGTCGGCGAAGCGCGCATCCATCAAGAGCGCGTGTAGCCCCGCCTGCAAGCCCGCGGGCAGCGTGTACATGGCGTCCACATCCAGGCCGAACACGTCGGTGCGCTTCTTGGCGTTCTGCCGCACCGCGCTGGTGGGTGGCACGGTGTTGTCGGTCGGATCGTCGTCCTCACCCACCTGCACGATCGTCTGAAACTGCATGCCGCTGTAAGCAAAGTAGAACGCCGAGGCATTCAGGCGCAGCTTGCGATCGAACAGCAGGTTCTTCGAGCCCAGCTCCAGCGAATACACGCTCTCCGGGCCGTATTTGGGCGTGAACAGCGGCTGATCGGAGAAGGCCTGCGTGTCGTTGAAGCCGGCGGCTTTGTGACCCGTGCTCAGGGTGGCGTACAGCAGGTTGTCCTTGTGCAGATCGTATTCGGTGCCCACCCGCCAGTCGAAGAAGGTGTTGTTGACCTCACCGTTCTGCGGCACCCAGTTGAAGATGTTGGTGCCGTCGGAGAGCTGGGCGCGCGTGCCGTTGGTGCAGCGCCAGTTGCCCTCCTCGTTCAGCCGGATACGCGGCTCCTGCGCTTGCCCCGGGGTGGCTGCGGGCGGATCGTTACACAGCGCGATGGCGGCCTCGTCGCGCGCGCCGAAGCTGGCGATGCCGTCCAGGAACAGGTTCACGCGCGCATCGATGCTGTCGACCTCGCGCGTGTACGTGGGGCGGTCCAGCCCCTTGTACAGAAAGCCCTCCGTGCCGAAGCGACCGAGCGTGGCGTTCTCCGGGTTCACCCCCGGCAGGTTCGCCTGCGGCAAGCCCGTCCACTGGCCCCAGAAGCCGTTCTTGCGGTCCTTGTGATCGCGGGTGACCCGCGCGCCGCCCAGCACCCGAAACTCGTCCGTCACGTCGAAGGTCGCGTCCGCGTAGCCCGCCAAGGACCAGCCGATGGTGTGCGGATGATTGAACTCGCCGCCCGCCGAGCCCGTCACCGGATCGTTGATCTGCCCCAGGAACGTGCCCTGATCCTCGTAGAAGTAGAAGCCGCCCACGCTCCAGCGCAGCCGCTCCGAGTCGGGCGCGTACGCGCGCAGCTCACCGATCCACGAGTCAGACGTGAGGTGCCACTGGTTGGCGGGGCCGTACACGTCCGGGTTGATCGTGGACAGGTCCATGCCCGGTACCACCGCCACCGTGCTCGTCGGCGAGCTGAACTGTTTGTAGTCGAGCCAGCGATAGCTCGCCAGCGCCTCGAACAGCACGGGCCCGGTGTCCACGTTCGCGCTCGCTCGCACCCCCTGGTGATCCATGTCGAGTGACGGCTGCGTGCCGCGCAGGTACACCCGTCTCGGGTTGTCCACCTCGTTCGGATCGAAGGGGATCAAGCTGCCGTCCGGGTTCTCGCGGGTCAGCGCCGCCTCGTAGTTGGCGCCCACCACCCCGGTGCCGCCCTCGTGCGTGAGATCGTACGCGAGGGTCAGCGAAAACGCGCGGCTCGGCTGGTACTTCAGCGTCGCGCGCAGCGCATAGTCATCCTGATCTTGCGGAGCGCGCAGGTCGTGCACGGGCCCCGCGTTCTCCCAGTGGGGGTCGTGCGCCTCGGAGCGAGCCGCCACGCGCAGTGCAAGGTGATTGTTGATCAGCGGTAGGTTGATCATGCCCTGGTACGCCCGCAGCGCATACGTGCCGAAGGTGGCCTCCGCGTTGGCCTGGAAGTCCGTCAGGTTGGGCTGCCGGGTCACCACGTTGATGGTGCCGCCCACGGCGTTGCGCCCGCGCAAGGTGCCCTGCGGGCCGCTGTTCACCTCCACCCGCTCCAGATCAAAGAACATCGCGCCGAAGCCGCGAGCGCGCGGCATGTACACGCCATCCACGTGCAGCGCCACCGCCGGGTCACCCAGCTCCGTGTTGTTGTCCGAGCCAATGCCGCGGATGAAGATGGTGGTGCCGCTCTCCTGCGTGCCGATCGTCAACCCCGGCACCAGCACCGACAGGTTCTTCACGTTCTGCACCCCCAGGGTGGCGAGCTGCGTCTCCACGAACGCGGCTGCCGTACCCGAGTAGTCCTGTAGATCCTTCGCGCGCCGATCGACGGTGACCACGATCTCTGCCGGATCGCCCGCCCCCGGGTCCAGCATCAGCTCGTCCGCCACGTCCGCCGCCGGGTCTGCAGGCGCCGGCTCTGCCAGAGGCGGCGTGGCTGGCGGCGCCTCTGCCGCGGGCGGCGCCTCTGCCGCGGGCGGTGACGGGGGAGGCGGCTCAGGTGCTGGAGCTGGCGCTTCGGGAGCAGGAGAGGGGGCAGGCTCCGCGGGCGCAGGCTCCACCGGAGGCGCTGGCTCCGGCGCTTGCGCGGCGCTCAAACCCGGCAGCAACACCCCGGCTCCCCACAGCAGCGCCGAGATGCCCTGCGCTCCACGCTTCCACCCTCGTCCCCTCGATCCCCGATGCACCACGTGCCTATTGAAACCCACTGTCGATCTCCAGGAAGGCGAGCGGAGCGCGCCCGGCGAGGGCGCACCACTACCGATCGCGTGCAAGCTCCTCCCGCACGCGCACCGTGACCCCCGCTCGATGTGGCCGCACGCTAGCGAGGACCTGCAGCGTTTGATAGTCCAAAACAGCGTTCTCTGAACGCTGCAACCTTCGAGGCGCAGCGTCACGACGCGATCCATCCGATCGTTCTGACCGCTACGTTTACCGGCCCGCAACGCCAGCGCGGCGCGCACCCAGAACCGCTGCCACGTGCAGCGCGGCCATGGGGGAGGGGGCTCGGCATCTGCAAGCCGCGCGCGTCACCAGTATGTGCCCACCGCGCGACCGCCACCGCCACACGGCGCCATCACCAAGAGCAGCGCATCGCGGAAGAAGATTCGGCACTGATTCGGGGCGCCCCACCGGCCGCCACCTCCGCGGCCTCGAATACGCCGGCGCCTCGTCGTCGAGAAGCGCGGCCGCGAGCGCGTGTACCGCCTCGCGCAGGACCGGCTCCGCCGGGTCACCTCCAGGTGGCTGCAGCCCTTCGCCGAAAACGCAGGACCAGTTGCGGTGCGCAGGTGGCGCGCTGAGGCGGCGGAAGCTGGGCTGGCCTCAGCGGGCTCCGTTCGGGGCTTGGACCTCGCGTAGCAGCCCCTGGAACAGGGCTTGCGTCACCCAGTATCCGAGCAGAGCGAGGTGATTCTTTCGGGTGCGATGCTCCTGCAGCACCGAAGCGACGCCCGACTTGGAGAACACGCTCTCGACGATCGACCCCTCGGCGGTGAGTTGCGCGCGGATCGTATCGTACAGCTCGTCGGCGAACACGTCTGCGCTGCGATGGTCTGCCGTCTGCGCGGCACGATCGAAACGCCGTCGCAGACGTTCCTTCAGATAGCCAAATCCGACCAGGCTCTGGCGTGTCGCGTAGCGAAGTTTCCCCGGCCCCTCGAGGGCGAGCAAGCTGCCGCCGTTGATGGGCACCCAGTACGCTTCAGGAAAGTAGCGCCGAATCGCGATGGCGTGGAAGGCCGACGTTCGTCCCACGGGTGGCGGCAAGCGGTACGCCATGCGCAGGGCGTTCGGCACCAGGAATGGATTGATGGTGTGGGCCCAGCTGCCTCGAAAGGCGCGCGCACCCCAGTGCGCACAGCGCTCGAAAATGTAAAATAGATCGACGACGTCGGCGCCGTACGGGCTGAGCGAAGCATATTCGTCGAACACGCCTCGCAGGCGCTGGGTGAAGCTGCTGCGGAGGCTCTCACTGGCGAGCGGCACGCCCTTGAATCGGCGAAATCGGCGGGACAGCATGAGCTGAGCGATTCGCCGCGGGTCGTTCGTGATGGTGCCGGTGAATCCGAAGTACTGGTAATAGTAGCCGCGGTAGACTTCGCCGGCCGTGCCCTCGACGCCGGTGGTAGTTCCGCGCGTCCAGCGAGGCAATGGCCTGGCGGCTCGCTTTGCGTCGGTGTCGCCGTTCATCACGAAGGCCCTGAGCCGTCCGTGGTCGATGAAGGCATCTGCCTTGGCCGGTGAGGGGATCAGCCGCGAGTGTTCCACGCCGCCCAGGCGGGCGACCTGCTGCGCAGTTCGGAAATCCAGGCTCCGATCACCACCGTGCGTCACTGTATGCAGGCGCGAGCGGGCCCCCGCACCGAGCAAGATCGCGAGCGCGGCCCGGCTATCGAGGCCGGCGGTCAACGATACGCGCACGCTGGACCGATCTTCCAGCAAGTGCTTCGCGGTGTCTACGCAGCGATCTACCGCCTCCTCGCGCAGGCGCCGTATGCCTTGCTGGTCCTTTGCGTCGAGGCGGGCGCTGAAGTCGAGCTTGGGTAAGGGTGTGCGCTGGAGCTCGCCCGACGTGTCGATGCGACAGATGTCATTGCCCTCGAGCGCGATGATGTCTTTCAACAGTGACCGTGCACCGAGCGAGTTTTCGACGACCGCCGACGACACCAGCGCGACCGGATCGAACTCGATCGACGCGGCACCGGCGGCGACCAGGCACACGTCGTGCGGCGATATGAACCAGTCGCCGCGCTGGCGAGCGAGCCTCAGCGCGAGCCGTCCGAGCAGATCGCTCGCGGCCCATACCTGTCCAGTACGGAGCTCGATCACGACGGCTCCGAAGCAGCCGTCGAGCCCGGCGACAGCTGGCGCGCCGCCCGCCTCAAAGGCTTGGGCAACATGGTGCGCAGCGCTGCCGCGCGCGAACACCTCGCCCATGACGATCGCGGTGACAGCCTCCGACCGCGCCACCGTCAGTGAATTCGGGACGCCCTCCGGGACCAGCGTGGCCCAGGACACGATTCGGCGCTGCTCCGCCAGCCGCACCGACCCCGTGTTGCAACGCCACTCGAGGTCGAGCGAAGGCAGTCGCGAGCGCACCCGCCCCAGTGCCGCTGCCAGCTCTCCTTCGCGCTGCTCGACGTCCGCGTCCTCAGCGCTCGAAGCGCGTACGATGAAAGTCTCCACGGCGAGGGATATTCGGTTGCCATCTGGCAATAATCCAGTGCGAACTGGCGCGATGCAGAGCCCTGACGCAGAGCACCCTGCGCCACAGCTGGGTCCAGCGCCTGCGCGCGCGCCTACAAGGCCCCGGCGTCGAGCGCCGCCCAGCGGAGTAGAGCTCCCCCGAGAGCACGCTCGCAGACCGGAGGCTTCAGGGCTCGGCCGCAAGCGGGCGCTCGCCGTCACCAGTATGCGCCCACTGCCCGGATCGCTTCCGCCGCAACCATGACCGCAGGCGGAGGGGAAGCGGCAGAATTGCGGCTCATTGCCAGAGCGTCTGAATAAATGGCGGATCGGGAATGAGACCGACCTCATTCTCCAGAGGCAGGACCTCGCGAGCGCCAAAGCCGTAGTAAAGCGCTTCGTAGGGTCCAAACCACAGGCCCGTGTCGGGGCCGCGGCCTGCCGCATTCTCGCGTTCCTGATGGAGCGCTGCGAGCGCCACCGGGTCTGTCACGAGATAGCCGGTGCCAGGCTCGCTCGGGGACTGCTTTTTCGAGGCGCAGCGTCACGACGCGATCCATCCGATCGTTCTGACCGCTACGTTTACCGGCCCGCAACGCCAGCGCGGCGTGCACCCAGAACCGCTGCCACGTGCAGCGCGGCCACGGGGGAGGGGGCTCGGCACCTGCAAGCCGCGCGCGTCACCAGTATGTGCCCACCGCGCGACCGCCACCGCCACGCGCCGCCATCGCGCACGAGCGCACCATCCCAAAAAAGATTCGGCACTGATTCGGCGCGCTTCACCACCCGCCAGCTGCCACATTTAGCGAATTTGCTAACCTTGACACTATTAGCAAATCGGCTAATAATGGACTTCATGTCAAACAAGCCAATGCTCAACATCTGCACGTACAAGGTGAAGCCGGGTAAAGAAGCCGAGATGGAGCGCCTGCTCGCCACCCACTGGCCCGCGCTGCACGGCGCCGGGCTCGCCACCGATGAGCCTGCCGTCGTCTACCGCGGGCTGCCCAGCGCCAAGCCTGGCGGTGAACACGGCGCCGAGCGCACCTATGTGGAGATCTTCAGCTGGAAAGACGCAAAGTGCCCCGGCCTGGCGCACCAGACCCCGGCTGTCATGGCCGTGTGGGAGCCGATGGGCGCCCTCTGTGAGGAGATGGATTTCCCCGCCTTCGAGCGCCTGCAGCTGCCGCCGCCCGGGGCCAAGCCATGAGCTGCGCGCTCTGCCGCGCGCCAGCGCTCGCCAGCCAGCCGTGACCGAGCGCTCTTCCCCGCGCTCTCGCACCGAGCAGGAGCTCGCCGACGTGGAGGCCGTGTTCAGCGCGCTGGCCCACGCCTCGCGCCGGCACATCCTGCTCGTGCTGCGCTATCGCGGCGGCGAAATGACCGCGGGTGAGATCGCGCAGCGCTTCGCCTGCAGCTGGCCCACCACCACCCGCCACCTCCGCGTGCTCGAAGACGCCGGGCTCGTCACCGTCGAGAAGCGCGGCCGCGAGCGCGTGTACCGCCTCGCGCAGGAGCGGCTCAGCCGCGTCACCTCCCGGTGGCTGCAGCCCTTCGCCGAGTGACGCCTTCCAGCAGCCCGTCAACCCCCGGGTGCCTCCGGGCGGAGCCATTTCGGGCCCCGCGGCTCAGCTCACTTTTTTCGCCCGGCACCGATGAGTTCCTGCCCGCGCGGCGGTCCATCAAGCAAATGGCCAACCGCAAGCTGTTCGTAAACCTGCCCGTCCGCGATCTCGAGCGCTCCAAGGCGTTCTTCTCGAAGCTCGGCTTTGAGTTCAACCAGCACTTCACCGACGACAAGGCCGCGTGCATGGTCGTCAACGGCGAAGCCTGCGTGATGCTGCTCAGCGAGCCCTTCTTCAAGACCTTCACCACCCGCGAGCTCTGCAACACCAGCACCCACACCGAAGCGCTGCTCTCCCTCTCGTGCCAGAGCCGCGCCGAGGTCGACGAGCTCGTCCAGCTCGCCGTCGAGAACGGCGGCAAGCAGGCAGGCCAGCCCCAGGACCACGGCTTCATGTACGACTGGAGCTTCTACGACCCCGACGGCCACGGCTGGGGCGTGCTCTGGATGGATCCCGGCGCCGGGCAGTAATCCGCGCCCCACGCGAGCTCGCGCAGCAGGTCCCCGAACGGCGGGGGCGGCCCTCACGTCGTCTTGGCAAACTCCATCTGCAGCCAGGGCACCCAGCCGCCGTCCCCCCTCCGCTCCCAGCGCGCCCTCATCCTTGCGCCACCTTCCTCGACGGTCAGCCGGGTGCGCAGCTCATCATTGAAAAATGACCAAACGCCAGCGGCCTCCTGACTCGCATACATCACCGTGTGATTTCCCTCGTTGTCGAAGGAGTGCATCGGAATCCTCTCCAGCCGCTCACCACACGGTCCGATCACCTCGATCACGTTCACCTTGTCATCGCCCATCCAGACATCCGCCTGATGGACGAGAAACTTGCGTCCCGGCAGCCACTCGTATCTGTCCGTGCCCCTGATCGAGAGCGCCGCACTCGCCGGAGCGTCACCTGCCGGTACGCTGCCACCCGTCGTGTTCCAGTGACCCACCAGTGCGTCCAGAGCGTGCTTCATGTTCGATCCATGTGGGCAGCACTGGCTCGAAGCAAGCGCGTCGTGGCGAGCTGTATTGGATAGCCTCTCTCCGGCTCGCCTGGACAAGGCGCCGGCCAAGGCGCCGCCAGCTTCGCGTGCGCCCCGCGGGTGAGCATGCCGCTCGACTCCTGGCGAGCCCGCGGTGTTCGGCGCACTGCAGCTGAGCGCCAGCGAACGCAAGTATCCGCCGCCTGCTCCGCCGTGGTACATCAGCGCCATGGGCCTCTTGACCTTCGGAATGAACGTGACGCTGGACGGGTGCTACGACCATCGCGAGGGCATCGCGGATGACGAGCTGCACGACTACTTCACCCAGCTGATGGACGCAGCCGGCGCGATGCTCTGGGGCCGCGTCACCTACGAGCTGATGGAGAGCGCCTGGCCAGCCGTGGCGCGCGACGAGAACGCACCCCGCGCGATGCAAGAGTGGGCGCGCAAGCTCGAGGCCAAGCCAAAGTACGTCGTCTCCGCCTCCCGCCGCGACTTCCCGTGGAACAACACCATCCGCATCGACGGCGATTTGCGTGAGGCCGTGACGCAGCTCAAGGACAAGACCCCGCAAGGCGTGCTCGTCGGCAGCCCCACCCTGGCGGCCGCCCTCGAGCAGCTGGGACTGATCGACGAGTACCGCCTCGTCATCCACCCCGTCATCGCCGGCCACGGACCAACCCTGTTTCAGGGCCTCCAACCCTCACGGCGCCTCGAGCTCGTCTCCACAAAGCGCCTGAAGTCCGGGCAGATTGCGATGCATTACCGCCGTAGAGAGGGATGAGCGTGTGCCTTCGGCACACGTGCATGACGCTTGAGTCCAGCCCGGGCTATCGTGGGCCGGGTGAACCGGGCCAATCGGCGCCGGAGTCTTTCCGCAGAGCCTCGACGTTGTGGGCGGCACCCGGCGCGCCCACAGCCTGCGCGAGGAGCAGCGGGCGCATGCGCGCAGTACGCACGGCTACCGAGTGGGGCGACAACGGAGCACGCGCTCCACAGGCCCTGGCGTTGGGACATTGGGCTATCACGCTCGGACCGCGGGGCCACGTCAAAGGCGTGCGCTGAGCAATTCCGACGCGCCGCCGAAGGCGCGCACCGAGACGTGGCTTCAGCGAGGGCGCTCACGTAGGCGGCTGTACCCCCGCACGTGTGGTTCGGTGCGTCCTTTTCGACCGCCGAGCGTCGTTCTCCTGTCACCAAGTCAGGAGGATCGACATGCAACCCACACAGCTCTCACGCGCCGGATCGCTCTACAGAGCCGCCACCCGCTGGCTCAGCTTTCCTGCTGCAATGGCCATCTTCGCAACAGCCGCTGGCGCGATCCACCAAGGCTGGCTGCCACGACCAGAGTTGGCGCAGATGGCGGCTTTCGCCGCAACGGCGCTGCTGGCGATGAGCGCAGAGCGCCTCTTACCTTTCCGCGCGGACTGGGCCGCGGTTCCCGGCTCGCAGCGCCGGACGGACAGAGCCTCCTTGCTGTCGTTGTTTGTGCTCGTGGATCCGCTCCTGAAGCTCGTGGCGCTGCCCGCCATGCTGTCCCTGGGAATCGCGGCATTGCGGCCGCTGGGCGTGCTCCAGCTATTCCCGGCGGAGCTGCCGCTGCCGCTCCAGCTGCTGGTGGCTGTTCTGGTTGCCGAGCTCGGCTCCTACGGGATGCACCGCCTTGCCCACCGGCTGCCCACGCTGTGGGGAATTCACAGCTTCCACCACAATCCGGAACGGCTCTATTGGCTCAACGGCTTTCGCGTCAATCCGTTGAACATTGCCTGGCATCAGCTCGCCAGCGTCCTGGTGCTACGGCTGCTGGGCGCACCGGTCGAAATCGTGCAGATGGTCGCCACCTTGGCTGTCGTGGTTGCCACCATGCAGCACTGCAACGCCGACCTGCGCTACGATGGCTGGAACCTCTTCTTCGGTACCGCGGATCTACACCGCTGGCATCACGCCGTCGGTGAGAGTGAGCATGACAGCAACTTCGGCAGCGTCACCATCTTCTGGGACCGCGTGCTCGGGACGTACCGGCGAGGTCACTCCGGCCCGGCACAGGTCGGCATCGCAGGGGCGCTGCCCACCAACCAGGGATACCTGAGCGAGCTCTTGCAAGCCTACTGGACCTACTCGGGCACTTCCACCGCCCCAGGCGCTTCCGCTCCAGCAGAGGTCGAGCACTCGTACTGCTCCACCTGCCCGTTGCCGCGCGGGCGCCGCATACCGCTCTCGCTGCGGGTCCGCAGCTGGATACCCTCAGCGGTGTCCGGGTGCTGCGCCAGGAGCTGAGCGGGGAAGGGCGCCCTTGCGGCGCCCCTCATGCCATCGCGGCCCGTCCTGCGCTCAGCCAGCGGCGCATGCAAATGGCAGCATCAGGGCAACCTGTTTGAAACTCCCACGAGTCCTTGATGCCCGGCGGAGCCTCGGTTCGCGCACAGCGCGCGAAGCCCTGCTTCTCGAAGAAGTCGGGCGCCGTCGTCGTGAGCAGGTACAGGGCCTTCAGGCCCACCTG
Source organism: Polyangiaceae bacterium (assembly GCA_025937895.1). GTDB lineage: Bacteria > Myxococcota_A > Polyangia > Polyangiales > Polyangiaceae > SZUA-265. The sequence continues at coordinate 17,898 of JAICQL010000133.1, forward strand.
CGCTGCGTCCGCCACGGCCCGCTGCACCAGCGCAGACGCCACGCCGGTCTTCTGCTGCGCGGCTTCGACCACCAGGCTGCGCAGCAACCCGGCCTCTCCGTGGTGCTCCACGCCGATGCTACCGATCAAGTGGTCGTTTACCCTCGCCACGTAGAAGCCACCGCCCGGGCCAACGCCCTGTGTGGGCAGCTGGTGTTGCTCGAGCAGCGCGCGAACCGCCGGCAGCTCTGCCTCGCCGAGTGGCTGGATGTCGACCGCGCGAGCCCAACCCTGCTCGGCAATCAACTTCACCACATGGTCGCGCACCTCGCCTCGAATCTCACGCACGCGAGCGAGCGGCTTGCCCTTCGGATCCTCCAGCGGCCAGTCCAGGCGGCGCAAGCCGGGTACGACCGGGCAAACCTCGCCGCAGCCCATGGTGACGAGCAGCGCGGCCCCGCGCGCCAACGCTTCGGACAGAAACCGTGGTTGTTGCGAGGCTAGATCGATGCCGACCTCGCGCATCACCTCCACGACCTCGGGGTGCACCTGCGAGCCCGGGGCCGTGCCGGCGGAGAGGCCGCGGGCTCTTGCCGGATCCGAAAGGGCATTGAACCACGCGGCCGCCATCTGGGAGCGGCCGGCGTTGTGAACGCAGGCAAACAGTACTGTCGTCATGCGATGTCTTCTCGTTTGGGTTGGGCATCCGCTGCCGGCGGCCTGAGCGGGCGAGCACTGGGCAGCAGCCACGCGAAGGTCAGGGTGCCCGCACCGGCCCCGAGCAGCTGCGCCAGCACGAAGCCCGGCGCATCCGCCGGGCGGATGCCGGCAAAGGTGTCGCTCGCCGTCCGGGCGAGCGTTACCGCGGGATTGGCGAAGGAGGTGGAGGACGTGAACCAATACGCCGAAGTGATGTACGCACCGACGGCAAAGGCCACGGCTTCTGGACGTGCGCGCACCGTGCCCTGGATGGTGGCGAGCAGGCCAAACGTGGCCACGAACTCACTGACGAGCTGTGCGTTGCCGGCTCGCTCCTTCACGGAAACGAAGAACACAGGCTCGCCAAACATCACGTGGGCCACGGCCACTCCAAGGAACGCGCCGGCTAGCTGGGCCAGCACGTACACAGCCACCTCGCGCCAGGGCAAGCCCCCTCGCGTGGCATCCGAGATGGAGACGACCGGATTGAAATGCGCGCCCGAGATGGCACCAAACGTGTGGATCAGCGCCACCAGCCCCGCTCCGGTGGACAGCGTGTTGGCAAGCAGGGCGAGCGCGACATTGCCGCCCGCTAGCCGCTCGCCCATGATGCCGGAACCGATCACTACGGCGAGCAGGAAGGCGGTGCCCACCGCCTCGGACGCAGCACGGCGCGCAAGGCTGGCACGCTCGGGCAACATCAGCAACAACCCTTCTTGCCGCGCTTGCAGCAGTCTTCCCAGAGGTAATCGGTGAGCGCGCGCAGGGCCGCGTAGTCTGCGCTGTAGTAGTGGAAGGTGCCCTCGCTCCGGCTCTTCATCAGGCCGCCCTCCGTCAAGCGCTTGAGGTGATGGCTCAAGGTAGAGGCGGGCATCTTCAAGTGCGCCTGAATATCGCCTGCGGAAGTGCCGCCGTCTCCGCCCTGCACCACGAGCCGCAGTATGGAGAGACGCACCGGGTGGCCAAGCGCGCTCAGCTGCTCTGCGTGGCGGTCCAGCTTCGATGACATTTCCGTACTTCTAACAAATTCGAAACACAACACAATCCGCAGTTTCGACTATTTTCGAATGAATCTTCTGCGTCCTTTCGTTGCCTCTGGCGTCCTTGGGTTCGGAGGCCAGAATGGAAACCAAGGAAATGGATCAGATTCGGGGTCAGGTTCGCAGAGCGTATGCCAAGGTGGCGAAAGGAGCGGGCGGCTGTAGCGTGGGCTGCTGTGGCACGGACGGTGCCGGCAGCCGGGCCCTGGGCTACACCGAGGCCGAGCTGGAGAGCGTTCCGGAAGGGGCCGATCTGGGGCTGGGCTGCGGCAATCCGCAGGCCATCGCCGCGCTCAGGTCGGGCGAGACGGTGCTCGATCTGGGCAGCGGCGCTGGCTTCGACTGCTTCCTCGCGGCTCGGCGGGTAGGGCGCACCGGGCGCGTGATCGGCGTCGACATGACGCCGGAGATGGTGAGCAAGGCGCGTGACAACGCCCGCCGGATCAATTCACCCAACGTCGAGTTTCGTCTGGGCGAGATCGAGCACCTGCCGATCTCGGATCAATCTGTGAACGTGGTCCTCTCGAACTGCGTGATCAACCTGTCGCCGGAGAAGGGCACCGTGTTCCGCGAGGCGTTTCGTGTGCTCGCGCCGGGGGGGCGCCTGGCCATCTCGGATGTGGTGGCCATCGCCGATATGCCGCCCGAGCTCGCCGCGAACGTGGAGGCCCTGACGGGTTGCGTGGCAGGAGCCGCCAAGATTGAAGCGCTGCGAGCCTTGCTGGTGGAGGCCGGCTTCGAGCAGGTGAAGATTGAGCCCCGGGCTGAAAGTCGTGCGTTCATTGGCCAGTGCATGCCAGGGGCGGAGGACTACGTCGTCTCGGCGACCATCGAGGGTATCAAGCCAGGTGGAGCCAGCTGCTGCGGGCCCTCCTGCTGCACCTGATTTTAAACGGAGTACGGAAAGTGATCCCCGCAGAAGCCCGTGGTGCCTGGCACGAGATCGAGGCACGCCTTCGCCCCTATGTTGCCCGGCGTGTCGCCTCGGTCTCCGATGTGGATGACATCCTGCAGGAGGTCTTCCTGCGCATGCAGCGCGGCATCACGGGCCTGCGGGACGGCGAGCGCTTCGGTGGCTGGATCTATCGCATTGCCCAGCACGTCATCGTGGACCGCGCGCGTGCCCGGGCGCGAGAGCCCGTGCTGGGCGTGGCGGAGCCGCAGGAGGCTGCGCCCGAGCTGATCGACGAGAGCAACGGCCTGCACGCAGCACTGGGTGAGTGCGTTGCCCTGTTCGTGGCACGCCTTCCTCCCAGTTATCGCGAGGCGATCACGCTCACGGAGCTGGAGGGCATGACGCAAAAGGACGCAGCGGAGTTGCTGGGTATCTCGCTGTCCGGGATGAAGTCGCGCGTGCAGCGGGGGCGAGAGAAGCTGCGCGAAATGTTCCACGAGGTGTGTCAGGTCTCCCTCGACTGCCGGGGCAGAGTGGTTGGCTGCGAGCCCAGAGCGCAGGAGTTGTTGCCCGAGGACTGTCGAGCAACGGCGGCGGAATGGTCATCGCGACCTCGCGGCTGCGACAACTAGCAGCCGCCCTTTGAGGGCGCAGTGCGTGCAAACTCGAACCCGCCCCGGCTGCGGTGAGGTGACGCGCAGGCCGCTCGCGGCCAGTCGCTCGAAGTAGCCGTCGAGCCCCTCCCCGAGCTGCTCGGTCAGAGCATAGAAGGAGTCGAGCAGCGCTTGCACGTCCGGGCCCGCCTGGCTGCTCGTGCGCCAGACGATGCGATCGCCCTCCAGCTGCACGTCGTAGCTGCAGAATGAGCAACACGCGGCCTCGCGCCGTGCCAGATCGAGCACCCACTCCGGCACCCCCGGCTTGGCTGCAAAGCCCAGCTCGACCCCCTCCGGCGTGCGAGCGCGCGCCACCAGCGCGTGTGCAAAGATCCGGCCGTATTCGGCGAAGCGCTCGCGCGGTGTATCCGATGCGCTGGTCATGTTGCAGGCGATGGGCCCGGGCGTCTCTGTGATCTTCAGCAACTGGGTCATTGTCGTCTCCATGTGGGCTGATGAGCTGCCCCGCTGCTGACAGTCGGCGCTCGCCCGCGGAGCGTGACCGTCACCCACGGCGGCGATGGGCGAGCAGCCTCGTAGCAGCGATACCGAGCGCGAGGCCGCTCAGCATGCTGAGCCCCGCGCGCGGTGCTCCCGCACCCCGATCCACGTGCCGGCGCCTCCCCCCACCAGCAGCGCAAACACGGTACAGTACACGTCTCCGCCCGCCCAGCCACACTCCAGACCGAGGCTCTCCAGCAGCAGCCCGCTGAGTAGCGGCAAGCTGCCCGCGAGCAGCCCGGTGTTCACGCTCTCGATTCACCCGGCGGTGCCACCAGCGCAAGCCAATGGCCAGCGCCAGCAGCAAGCCCGCCAGGCAGGCGCCCGTCCCGCGCCCGCGGCCCTCCAGCAGGCACAGCGCGCTCAGCGGCAGGAGCACGAGCGCGATGCGGGCGGCGCTGCGCAGCCGCCCGAGCTCGTACGCGCGAAGCCCCCGCTGCTTGCAGCTGCTCACGGCTCACCATGGATGCTCCTCCAAAGATCCCGAAGACGATCGAGCGCGCGCTGCTTGCGCTTGCGCAGCGTGGCGCCTGCAATGACGGGTGTGGGCTCTGTCGGAGTGAGCCCGAGCGCGCGGCGGTCCTCCTCGTCCAGCGCTTGCAGCGCCTGGTCCAGGGCTGGTCTTCCTTTGGATGCGGGGCGGCCGCTCTGCGCTCCTGCTCGTTCTCGCGGCCCTCTCGCTGGCGCTGTTCGCGTGGCTGCTCTCGCTTCATCCAAGCGCGGGGCGCGCCTATGCCGCCTACGGCGGCGTGTACGTCGCCGCGGCCGTGGCCTGGGGCTGGTTGGTGGAGAAGCAGACGCCTGATCGCTGGGACTTGCTCGGCGCAGCAGTATGCCTGCTCGGCATGGGCATCATCATTTTCGGTCCACGTAACCAATGACCGGGCTCACTGAGCAGGCTCCTGGCGCCTGGTAC
>JAICQL010000291.1 GCA_025937895.1 Polyangiaceae bacterium
AGCTCTGGCTCTTCCGCCGGAGATGGTGCCCGGGCCAGCGCTCCAGCGCCGGCCCACGCCAGCCCGACGTCGATCGCCTCCCGCAGCAGCTTCGGATCAAAGTCGAGCAGCTTCTTGGACTCGTTGAGCTGGCGCTCGGCCTGCTGGATCTCCTTGTCGAGGCCCTCCGCACGCGCCTCCTCCAGCTCCTGGGCGGCCCGGCTGGACGCGCGGACGCTGCGTTCGTCTTCCTCGATCTGGCCGAGCACGGAGCGCTGGATGCCGGTGCGCTCCAAGGTATCGGCGATACCGTCGAACACCACCGCGCCGACAGAGCCGAGGTCGCGCTGGATCCGGCCCACCTTGCGCACGACGGCGCGCAGCACCTCGTCCTCGGACCGCTGCGGGTAGAAGAAGTAGTGGCAGCGCACCTCGTCCTCGAAGGAGAGGGTGCGGTCGATACGGCCGTTGCGCTGCTCGAGGCGCCCAGGGTTCCAGGGGATGTCGTAGTGGAACAGGTCCGAGCAGTAGCCCTGCAGGTTCACCCCTTCACGAGCAGCATCGGTCGCGATCAGGATGCGCACGGGGTACACCTGCGGATCGCCGTTGAACTCCTCCTGCAAGAGCGCGCGATTTTCCTCCGACATGCCGCCGTCAAAGACGCGAATGCGGTCCTGCGCGCGGTCGGTGCCCTCGATGGCGGACTCCAGCAGCTTGCGCAGATAGGTCTTGGTGTGCCCGTATTCGGTGAACACGATCACCCGCCGCGCCGTCCAGCTCTTGCTCGCGCCCCGGGGCGCTTCGTCCAGGCTGGCGGCGGCGCACTGGTGCTCACGGATCCAGGCGATCAGCGCGCGAGCCTTCGCATCGGCGGAGCTGCGGTGCCGCTGTGCCAGCCGGCGCATCTGCTCCAGTAGCTTCGCGGCGTCTGCCTCCGGCGCCGGCAGCGCCGTGGTTGCGGCCGCCACCTGGCGCTCCATCCGCTCATCCTCGGCCTCGGACGAGATGCCATCCTCGAGATCGAGCTCCTGGCTTTCCTGAGCGTCCAGCTCGAGCCGCTTGGCTCCCACACTGAGGGCGTGTTTCTCCAGCGTGCGCGCAAACGCCTCGACGCTGGACAGCAGGCGCTTCTGCAGGTTGATGAACACCAGCCGGCCCCGCCCCTTGGCGGGACAAGCCAGCTCGGTGTAGCGGGCCAGGAGCGCGCTCAGCTCTACCTCCACGGCTTCGCCGCTACCGAGCTCGCGAGTGGTGGCGGGCTGATCCTCGCGCACGGTGCGCACCTGCCAACCCGCCGAGCCGTGCACCAGGTCCAGTTGCACGAGCCGGCGCGTGGGAAAGCCCTCCGTACCCAGCGCGGTGAGGTCGGACTTGAGCCGGCGCACCATGACGGGCGCCAGCTGCTCCGGCCCGGACACCACCGTGCCGCGCAAGAAGCGCTGCGGGTCGAGCATCTCCAGCAACGCGCTGAACGAGTTGGAGTGGCCGTTGTGCGGGGTCGCGCTCAAGAACAGCCGGTTCTCGAAGCGCCCGGATAGATCGCGGATGGCCTTGGTCGTCAGCGAGTCGAGCGCATACTTGCTAGCAGTCGCCGGCGCTGCCGTGTGCGCCTCGTCCAGCACGAGCAGGCTCTTCTTGGGGCGGGCATCCAGCTCATGGAGCAGCGCGTCTCGATATTCGGGACGGCGAAACGTCTGGTACGAGACGATGAAGCGATTGTGGGTGCTCCAGGGGTTGACCTGAAAGCCGCGCTCCTGCCGGCGGCGCGCCACCAGCTCGCGGCCGTAGATCTCGAAGGAGAGGCCGAAGCGCCGCTCCATCTCCGACTTCCACTGCAACGTGACGGACGCCGGGCACACGATCAGCACCCAGTCGATGCGCTGGCGCAGGAGCAGCTCCTGCACCACCAGGCCCGCCTCGATGGTCTTGCCCAGGCCCACGTCGTCGGCGATGAACAGGTTCGCGCGCGGCAACTCCAGCGCCTTGCGCAGCGGGGTCAGCTGGTAGCTCTTGAGCGCGATGCCAGCGCGGAAGGGCGCCTGAAACAGCTTGCCGTCGGTGGCGGTGACCCGGTTCCACTTGATGGCGTGAAAGTAGGCGGCAAACGCGCTCGGCTCATCCAGCGCCGCGAGCTCACCGAGCTCCGCGTGCGGCTGAACCACGCGCGCCCCCAGCTCCAGCTCCCACAGCACCTCCAGCGGCCTACCCTGCGCGTCGTCGTCCAGGCACACCAGGCGCACCACCGTCATCGCGCCTTCGCTCGCCGGCGGTACCACCTCCGTGACCAGGTACTGCCGCTGTCTCACGTTGACGATGTCTCCCGCCAGCGGCGTCAGCCGGAAGGAAGGCAGGCTGCTCGGCTCGCGCGTGTCATTGGCCGCGCTGCACGCCTGCAGGATGCGCCCGCGCAGCTCTTCGCGCGAGCGCCCCGTGTCATCGAGCTGGTGGGCGCGGCAGGCGCGCTTCAGCTCATCCCGCCCCAGTGCCCGCAAGATGGCCGCGAGCGACCCCGGGCTCTTGCGGGCGAGCACCCCCACCTGCTCCTCCTTGGTCGCGCTACTCCTGACCACCACCCCCAGCTCGCGCGAGAGCTCCAGCAAGCGCGACTTGGTCAACAGCTCGAGCACGCTGCGGGGAGACGGCGGAACGACATCGTACTTCGCGACCACGACGGAGCGAACGCACGCCCGCGCTGCAGCGCTAAGCCGGCTGTTCCAGATCGGTGGCAGCCCTGGAGCCGGCGAGCGAGCATGTGGGTCAACCCCGCCTGTGCCCGCAGGGTCCGCGCGAGGTCGCGAGCGGCAAGCGCATGACGCACACTGCCCCCCTGCTACTTCTTCAGACCGGGCCTGGAGCGGGCTGGGGTCAGCGTTCCGGGATGGCGACGTGCGGCCAGAGCACCGCCAGCTCCAGCTCTATCGCATCAAACGGCTCCGCATGCACACGGGCATCGTCGCCCACCCAACTCAGGCCGAAAAGCCGGCGACCGCCACCAGCCCAGGCCAGCACTCCAAGGCCCGTCTCCAACGCATCGGACGGCTCATCGGATTCTCCCGCCGTGCTCATGGGTGCAGGGCTCGGTTCGCTTGAACTCGCAGCGAGGGTCGGCAACAACCGCGCTCAGCGACATGGGAGCAACGAGAGAAGTCATCGAGAAGGTGGCCAAGCTGCTGGCGCTGGCCGCAGGCCGCGGCACCACGCCGGAGGAGGCCGCCACCGCTGCGGCTACCGCCCAGCGGCTCATGCTCAGGCATCGCATCGAGCAAGCTCAGCTCGCGGAGCTCGAGGCCGACGACCCCATCGGCTTCACCTCGGGCCCCGCGAGCCCGGGACAAGCCGAGCCCGGCTTCCTCTTTCAGACCAAGCGCTGGCAGCTCGATTTGCTGAACATGATCGCCGCCACGAACGGTTGCATGTCCGTCATCACGCGCAAGGAGCGGTCGGGCAAGTGGGTCGAGCTGGTGGGGCACCGGAGCGATCTCGATGTCTGCCGCTACCTCTGGGCGTACCTGTCGGGGGAAATCGAGCGCCTGAAGGCGGAGCAGACGAAGGGCTGGTCCCAGACGCGCAAGGGCCACTTCTGCCTAGGCGCTGCGCACATGATCGGCGCAGCATTGCAGCGCGAGACAGCCGTGGCTTCCTCGGTGGACGGCGCCACGTCGGGCGCGCTGGTGGTGTCCTCGCGAGTCGCCGCCGCGCAGGCCTGGTATTTCAAGGCGCAGCCGAACGCACGCTTCGTGCGGCAGCGGCGCGCGTATGTCGACGCCCACTCGTATGGCGCGGGTCAATCCGCGGGCGCCGGCGTCTCCATTCGCAAAGGCGTCGCGACGACCACGGATCCGCGGCGCTTGCTGAGCTGATCGGCATCGAGAGCATCGAGGCGCCAGCTCGAGCGGTCACGCGGCCCTCGGGCCGCGTGACACGCGACACTGCCTCAGTGTTCCCTCGGCGAGCGGCAGGAAGCCATGACGCTTCTTCGCGCCATTCGGCAGGCATTCCGTGCGCCCTACGAATTTTGTCCACCGGATACGACACCTCTTGAAACCTATGCTAGATTAGTCATATTCCAAATTGGTCATGCCTTGGGAGATCGAGTTCAGCGACGAGTTTGGCATTTGGTGGGACGACTTGGACGAGGATGTTCAGGAGGCAATTCACGTAACGGTCACGAAGCTTTCTGTGAAGGGTCCCACGCTCGGATTTCCTGAGAGCTCGCAGATTAAGGGCTCGAGATACGGTGAGATGCGCGAATTGCGAATTCAGTCTGGCGGCGACGCTTGGAGGGTGTTCTATGCGTTCGACCCGCGACGGACGGCATACTTGATTATCGGCGGTTGCAAGGTCGGGAACGACCGGTTCTACGAAGAAATGGTGCCGAAGGCTGAACGCCTATTTGAGGCGCATCTTCGGCAGCTCATCTCCAATCCCGAACAGTAGACGACCCACTTCCGTCCCTTTTGTGGTCGGCCTGTAGCGGCAACATTGAATCGAGGCGGCCCCGTTGAATCGTGGCGGCCCCATTGAAGCCAGAGAGACCCGAGGTCAGTTTTACCAATCCGCAGCATCACTGCAGCGGCCCCAGCCATGGCGAAGAAGTACGAACAACTAGCAGCAAGGATGGATCCCGTCCGGCGTGCCCGCGCGGAGGCCAAGGCGTATGCAGACTTGGCTGAGATGAATCTCCGAGAGATTCGCGAACGCCTTTGCGAGTTCTCTCAGGAGGAGATCGCAGAGATTCTCAATGTGACCCAAGGCTATATCTCGAGGCTCGAGCGAAAGGGTGACATGCAGATCAAGAAGCTTTACGAGCTCGTGGGCGCGATGGGAGGCGAGGTCGAGATACGCGCACGTTTTCCTCGACAAGACGGCGGGAAGGACGAAGTCGTCATAAATCAGTTTGAGGAGCTTCCCGGGAAGCTCAAGCGGTACAGGAAGTCCGGCTGACGATAGCGGCAATTGTTGCGCAACGATGCCGCACCCTAGCGCGCAGCGCCGCAGGAGTCAGGGCGTCACAAGGTATCGAGATCGACTTGCACCCCGCCCGGAAGCTCAATGCTGCCCCCCGAGTATTCTTCCGATGTCCAGCCTTGCTCGGAGCTGCGGCGGAATACCTCCGCCCTGGCACCTTGCTGATGCAGCAGCACGTACGCCTGCAGGCTAGGCAGGCGCTGGTAGGCCTCGAGCTTCGTCGTACGATCGTAGGCTTGCGTGCTGGAGCTCAGCACTTCAAAGACGATGCTTGGGTTCGTAACTGCGCCCGGCTTTCCCGGCGCATCCTTCGGAGCTCCGCAGATGATTACCAGATCCGGCAAGAAGCCGCGATCGAGCTCAGCGACGTAGACGACGAGGCCCGCCGCGTAGGCCGAACACGAGCCTCGATCCGGCAGTTGCCTCGCCAGCCGCGCGCAGATCTGCGCGTGGCGCGGACTGGTTGCCCCCATCGCATACGCGACCCCCTCGACCCATTCATGGGGCCACTCCAAGGCAATAAACTCATCCCAACTGATCGTCGGGACTTGCTGGAAGGCGTTAGACATCGCTCGCGTTCACCCGGAACCCGCTCGTATGCGATTCGCTCCAATGCTGGATGCCAGTGGAGCTTAGCGCCGACTCGCGCCTTCACACCGCCCATTTCCGGGACGAAGGCTGGCCGACGCCTCGGAACGAGCGTCGTCAAGTCTAGGACCTATCTCGAGACTGGTCTTCTGTCCAGTCCGTGCTGCTACGCACACCCGTCCACCTGCTCGGCGCGCACCACACGGGCACGCCGGGGTTCACCACCGCGTCGTTTCCGCAGGCTGCCTGTGCCCCCTCGCGCTGGCACGTTCTTCCCGCCTGGCCGTACCTCTCACTGCGACCTCCCTCACCGCCAGCGCCTCCTCCCGTCGCCAGCAACCCCTGGTTCTTCCCGCTCTGGCGCTCACGACGAACCCGCAGCGCCCGCTGAGTGAGCGGCATCGGGAGGATCCAGGAGGCGGATGACTCAGGGGAGCTCGGGCTCGGCGTCATCCTCGAGCGGGCCTTGCTGACCCCCTCGAGCCCACTCGTTCCACGAGCGAGCTCGTTCGTCCGCAGCGAGCGTCAAATCCTCGTCCTCCAGCGCGATGAGCACCCGCACCCGCTGGCCCTCCAGTGATGGCACGGGCGCATCGAGCGTGATCGTGTTCTGGTGGAGTACGCCCGTCACGGCTATCTCGGCCATGGTTTGAGTCTATGCAGATTCCTCAGCGGAGCGAGCTCGTTTGTAAATCGCGCCGAGCCCCTGTCATCGCCCAGCGTGACCCTTCGCCGGATGCGACCGGCTCCGAGCTGGTCTGAGGATTGGGGCCGGGCCTGCGCCTGGCGTCACCCAGCGTCACCTCGGGGCGCTGCTCGCCCCCGGCCGCGTGCGGGAGTAGCCCGGGCTGCGTCGAGTGGGCGGCCTTCAGCCGCGGTGTAGGAGTCAGCGCGCTCGAGTCGTTGCGGCGGTGCGAGCGGCGGAGCGCGGCACGACAGTGCTCACTCGAGCGCCGCGTGTCTGAAAGCGGACCACGGGCACAAGCGTTCAACGAGTGTATCGCTCGCGAACGACCGTTTTGCCGCGGTGGGTCCTGTCTGCCCGCGGCGCGGGGTGGCGTTGCGATCGCTGGCGCGGGTGGGCTCACGCTAGCAGGGAGCTGGTGAGACACCGATGAGTGAGCTGGAAGTCGCCTATCACAAGCGCTGGCTGGGGATGCTGGAGCCCATCGAGGGGCTGGTGGTCTCGATCCCGGTGCTGGTCGAGGCGCAGTGCCTGGAGAAGCGGGATCCCGAGCTGTCGCGGCAGCTGGCGGACGAGGCGAGCCAGCTCACCCGGGTGATCGGCAAGACCGACGCGGGGCAGAGCCGGCGCGAGCTCGTCTCCCTGGATGATTTCCTGAGCCGGGTGCTGGGGCTGACCTCGGAGCTGTTTGCGCGGGGCGCGGAGCTGCCGGAGGACCTGGCGCTGTATGTGCCGGAGGGTGGCGAGACGATCCGACCGACGCTGGCGCTGAAGAAGCGCGGCGCGGGCGCGGGCGCGGCGGAGGTGAGCGCGGGGGTGCCCGATGTGAGCACGCCGCAGAGCCGCGCGGGCGAGGCCTTCGTGATGCTGGTGAGTGACCTGCCGGGGCTGGATCTGGAGGCGGTAGACCGCCGGGAGGGCTGCTGGGCGCACCCGCCGCTCGCGAAGTTTGACCGGCTCTTGCGCGCGACCCGGGTGCCGATCGGGCTCATCACCAACCGCGAGGAGCTGCGGCTGGTGTATGCGCCGCACGGCGAGTCGAGCGGGGTGCTGACGTGGCGGGTCGGGGACCTGGCGGCGGTGGGCGGGCGCGACCTCCTGGATGCGTTCGTGATGCTGCTGTCGAAGGAGCGCTTCTTCGTGGTGGAGCGCGAGCGGCAGCTGCCGGCGCTGCTGCGCAAGAGCCGCGCGTACCAGGCGAACGTGACGACGGAGCTCGCCGATCAGGTGTTCGAGGCGCTGACGTTGCTGCTGCGAGGCTTCGAGCAGGCAGCCGAGCGCGACGGGGTGGAGCTGCTGGAGCAGCCGATGGCGCGCGGCGGGGACTACGTGTACGGCGGGCTGCTCACGGTGCTGCTGCGCACCGTCTTCCTGCTGTACGCGGAGGACCGCGACCTGCTGCCGACCAAACATGCGCCGTACAGCACGGATCTGAGCCTGCTCTCGCTGTTCGGGCAGCTGCAGGCGGACCACGCGGCGTTTCCGGACACGATGGCGCGGCGCTTCGGGGCGTGGCCCCGGTTGCTGGCCGTGTTCCGCGCCGTGTACTTCGGCGCGCGCTGGGGCAACGTGGTGATGCCGCCGCGGCGGGGCGAGTTGTTCGACCCGACTCGCTATCCGTTCCTCGAGGGCTGGGGCCCCGACGGCGGCGCGCCGCGCAGCGCCAAGGAGCGCGCCGTGCTGCGCGTGCCCACCATCGATGACGAGACCGTCTACCGGGTGCTCGACAAGCTGCTGGTGCTCGATGGGCAGCGGCTCTCGTACCGGGCGCTCGATGTCGAGCAGATCGGCAGCGTGTACGAGGGGCTGATTGGCTACAGTGTGTTGCGGCTGGACGCGCCCGCGGTGTGCCTGAAGCCGGAGTGCGTGTGGGTCAGCGCGGAGGCGTGCCGCGCGACCCCGGCGAATCGCCGCGCGGCGTGGCTGCAGGAGACGGCCGGAGTCGTCAAGAAGCGCGCGACTCAGCTCGCGGCGGAGCTCGCCAAGGCCAAGACGGACGAGGCGGTGCTGGACGTGCTCGAGGCTGAGCGGGTGAAGGGCAGCGAGCGCAAGGAGCGGGGGCAATATGTGCTGCAGCCCGGCGCGGAGCGGCGCCGCACCAGCTCGCACTATACGCCCAAGTCGCTGACGGCGCCGATCGTGAAGAAGACGCTGGAGCCGCTGCTGCGTGCGCTGGGTGACGCGCCGGCTTCCGACCAGCTGCTGGCGCTCAAGATCTGCGACCCAGCGATGGGCTCCGGGGCGTTCCTGGTCGAGACCTGCCGCTTCCTCGCGGATCAGCTGGTGGCCGCCTGGAGCCGCGAGGGCAGGCTGGAAGGGCTGCGAGGCAAGACGGACGACGTGGTGCTGCACGCGCGGCGGCTGGTGGCGCAGCGCTGCCTGTACGG
>JAICQL010000264.1 GCA_025937895.1 Polyangiaceae bacterium
ATCGGCAAAGTACCAAGCCACAGGCAATGCCGCCACGCTGTACGCAGCTAGCTGCGGCATCTTGACGCGAGCGAGCCGATCGTAACCGTTCACCAACCCGTACGCGTCCAGCAGCTCGAGCGCGCCGACCGGCTCGCTCAGCGCGCGCAGGCTGGCCTGCAGTGTTTCACGACGAAACGGCGGGCTGCCGGTCCAGGCCTCGATCAACAGCGCCGCCACCGCGAAGACGTCGGCGGCCGGGGTGAGCGGGCCATGCCGCAGCTGCTCGGGCGGCATGTGACCGGGCGAGCCGAACAGCGGCTGCTCCTCCGCAACGCCCGCGGGCGCACCTGCCAGGGTCAGGGGCGCAGCGATGCCGAAGTCGATCAGCCGCACCATGCCCTCGGGATCGATCATCACGTTGCGCGGCGTGACGTCGCGATGGACGATCCCCGCCTTGCGGTGCGCGTAGTCGAGCGCGCGGCAGATCTCGACGCCGATGTAGGCGCCCTCCGCCGGGCTCAGCGCGCCCTGCGCCAGCAGCTGGCTGAGCGCCACGCCCTGGCAGAACTCCATCGCGATGTAATACGTGCCCTGCTCCACCCCCAGCTCGTACACGGGCACGATGTTGGCGTGGCTCAGCTCCACCGCCGTCTTGGCCTCCGCCACAAATCGCCGGATGAACGATTGATCGGAGCCGAGCTCGGGTCGTATCTGCTTGACGATCAGGCGCTTCTCGAAGCCGCCCGCTCCCCGCAACGTGGCCAGCAGCACCCGCGCCATGCCCCCCTCGGCGATCTCTCGCTCCAGCACGTATTTGCCGAAGATCTGCGGAAACATGCGCTCCCTTTATGGTACCGCGGCGGCTGCCACGGCGCTGCTCTCGGGCTGCAATTCCAGCGCCGAGCGGGTGGCGATAGTGGCGCACTATGTGCCGGCATGTGCACCCGCCGCAGACAGCCCGGAGCTGCAGCTGGAGCTGATCGCGCTCGGCGACTTCGATCGCTCGAACGACAATGTATCGATCCTGGGCAGCGAGAGCGCGCGTGCGCCGCTCTCGCTGCCCCCGGACACGCGCGCGGTGGAGCTCAGCAGCCTCGGCGATCGCGGCTACTGGGGCACGGGCACGCTGGCGGCAGAGCAGCGCATCTCCGTCTTGCTCTGGCCGCGCGAGCGCTCCTGCGCGCTGGCCGCGCTGGGCGCGGCTGGCGCGCAGAGCTGGCTGCTCGGGGTGGCGGGAGATCAGCTGCTCTGCCTTGGCAGCGCGCCGGGCGAGCCGAGCCCGGCGGGCGTGCTGGTCGACCTGAGCACGGCGCGCGCGCGCCCGCTCGCCCTGCCGGGCGTGCTGGCGCCGCGCGCCCACGCCAGCGCGAGCAGCCTGGGCCAGCGCTGGCTACTGGCCGGCGGCAGCGATCCGGTCAGCGGCGCTGCGCTCGCTGACGCCGAGCTCTTCGCTCCCGACAGCATGGCAGTCGAGCGGCTGAGCCTGTCTGCTCCGCGCACGCGCCACGCTGCCGTCGTGCTGCCCTCGGGCGCGGTGCTGCTGGTGGGTGGCGAGTCGGAGCAGGGCGCTGCGCTCGGCAGCGTGGAGCTGCTCTCGGCTGGCGCCGCTCGCTCGCTGCCGCTGCTCGGCACGCCGCGCATCCAGCCCAGCGCGCTCCTGCTGGACAGCGGGCACATCCTGGTGGGCGGCGGCTACGTATGGACGGCGAGCACCCAAGATCCACGAGCAGGGCGCCAGCCCATCGCCGGAGTGGAGCTGCTCGGCGTGGATCTCACCGCGGGCGCGAGCGTGCCCATCCGGCTGGAGCCCGCGGCGCTGGAGCGGGCGTTCGTGGCGCTGCCGGGCGGCGGCGCGCTGGCGCTGGGCGGCTGCGACCCGGTGGTGCGCGCACAGCCCTGTCTGCCCTGCGGCAACGGTCCCGGCTGTATCTCGCGCGAGGTGTGGTGGCTCGACGCTGCAGGCGCCGCGCACGAGCTGCCGCCGCTGCCCGAGGCGCTGGCCTCGGCCGAGCCCCAGCTGGTGGCGGCTGCCGAGGGGGCACCCTGGTTGCTCGCCAACGGGCGACTGGCTCGCTTCGATCCGTGGCAGGCGCGCTTCGTCAGCGTGGCGGAGTCCGGGTACGCGCCCGTGCAGGCCCCGCTGGCGCTGGACGGCGGCTCGTTTGTGTGGCTGCAACGCATGGGCGACGAGCTCGCGCTGCTCGGGCAGCGCGCGAGTCAGCGCGGTCCGCTCACGCAAGACGTGGCCCCGCTGCTGGTCGGCAGCGGGCGCGCGGTGGCGCCGCATCGAGCGCCGAGCAGCGTGGCGCCGGAGCCGGGGCTGACGTTGCGCTACGAGGCCGCGAGCGGGCTGGAGCTGGGCGGCGCGGGCGCCGCGGTCAGCATCACCGACACGGAATATGCCGATTTCACCCTCGACCTGACCCTGGCAGAGGGCCCTGCGCCGCTGCTGCGCCTGTCGGGCAAGGGCGCAGCGGCGGGCGACGGCGCAGCCTTCGGCGGGCTGGAGTGCCCGTGGCCCGAGCTACCGGCGCGGGCCGGCGAGAGCCCCGCGCGGCTGCGAGTGCGGCGCTCGGGCGGTGAGGTCTCGCTGCTGCTCGCGGGCTCGGCGAACGAAGCCGCGAGCGAGCTGCTGGCGCCTTGCCGGCGCTCGCTGCCGGAGCGGGTGAGCATCGAGCTCGCGGGCACGCCGCTCGGCATCACGCGCCTGCTGCGCATCGAGGTGCGGCGCTCGCTCGACTGAGCGGGGAGCCTCCGCTAGCGCTTGAACAGCTTGCCGAACAGGCCTGCTTCGCCCTGGGAGGTCGGCTGCTTGGAGTTGCCCTTGCGCATCTCGTGCAGGCGGATCTCGCGCGCAGCGTCGACGTTGGAAGGATCGTGCTCGGCCACGTGCCGGTACTCGCGGAGCGCCGCGCCCATCTGCCCCGAGGCCTTCAGCACGCAGGCCAGGTAGTAGTGGATCTTGACGTTGTTTTCCTGCTTGCCGATGGCCTTCTTCAGCATGGCCAGCGAGGCAGCGATGTCCGCCTCCTTGGCGTCCGGACGGCGCGCGCGAATGAAGGCGTACAGCGCGGCATATTCGGGCTGCTCGGGATCGCCCTCGTGCGCCAGGCGCGCCAGCTCCTCCGCGCGCTCGAGATCCTTCTTCTTGAGCAGGATCTCCGCCTTCTGGAAGGCCTCCGCCGAGCGCAGCACCTGCGCGACCTGATCTTGCTCGCTGGGGCCCTCGGAGTCGTTGCCCAGCGACTGATCGTAGCTCTTGCGGCTGTTCGGGTTGCCGAGCACGCGGTTGGCCTCGGTCATGCGCGCAAACACGCGGGTCACCGCCTCGCGCAGGTCGCCATATTCGGGGCTCAGGCGGTCGGGGTGCCAGCGCCGGGCGAGCGTGGGAAAGGCCTGCGAGATCTGCTCCTGCGAGGCGTCCGGAGGCAGCTCCAGGAGCTCGTAGTGAGTGAGCTGATCCACCTGCGCCAGCCTGGCCTCGATCTCTTCACGAGCGAGGAACCTGCCGGTCTGCAGCGCCTCGGAGCTGACACGCCGGGCGGTCGCCGCGGCGGGACGCGCGGCAACCGCTGCGGGCGGTGGCTGGACGGCGCGGCTCGCCGCTGGCTCCTGGCGCTCCGACGCGGGGGCTGTCACCGCGGGCCGTGCCACGCTGGCCGGCACCGGCGCAACCTGCGTGCGGACGGCGCTCACCCTGGACGCAGCGGAGGCAGCGGCGGAGCTGACAGCGGCCGGGGAGGCATTGCCCGATGCGGCGCTCGGCGGTGCCGCGGGCTCCTGCACTGCCGCTCCAATCTGCGACTGCCCCGAGCGCACCGCGGGGCCGAGCTGCGACTGCCCCGGGCGCACCGCTGCGCCGACCTGTGACTGCCCCGGGCGCACCGCAGGGCCGAGCTGCGACTGCCCGGGACGCACCGCGGGGCCCACCTGCGAGCGCGAGCCCGGCACGACGCCGAGCGGCGGCAGGCCGGTGTCGAGGTGCCGGGTCAAGGCCAGCGTGTAGAGCAGCTTGTGCAGGACAGGCCGTTCCAGCAAGCCCGTCGCCTCCAGGCTCGCGCGGCTCTGCGGCTTGACCTTGAGCACGTCGAGCAGGCCGCGCATGCGCGAGGTGAAGTCGAAGCGGGCCACCCGCGAGTCGGGGTGCAGCCGCAGGATCTTGTCGGACAGCCCCGCCAGCGCGGCCTCCACCCGCTCGCGCGGCGCGTGGGCGTCGATGGCGCGCCAGATGGCTGCCAGCGGATCGACGCGCAGCGGCTCGCCCCCCCAGTCTTCCAGCAGATCGACGCCCGCGTAGTAGGCGAAGGCGGTGGCAGGCGGCGCACCGGAGAGCCAGCTGAGCTGGCGCATCAGCTGCTCGCTCAAGCCACGAGCCAGCGCGCCGGGGTCGAGCGCGCCAAGGGCGAACAGCCGCTGCCCGAGCAGCTCGTCCGAGTCGCTCTCCAGCGCCGCACGCAGCGCCTCCGCGGTCACGGCACCCTGCTGCAGCAGCACTTGACCGAGGCGCGTTCCCGCATGGTTCACCCGCCCCTTGGAGGCCACGCCGGCCACGAACAGCACCGCGTGCTTGGTGCGATCCGGGCACTCGAGCACCAGCGAGCCCGAGAGACCCTGGCTGAGCGCGTAGATCAGCAGCTCGCAGAAGGGGGTGCTGGTCAGATTACCGGTCGCGGTGGGAGCGCTCATCGGGAGGATCTACGCGGCCCCCGCGCGAGGCGCGGCCGCGATCTTTCAAGCGTAGCAGCCGCGCGAACTGATGAGACGACAACATCGAGGCCGCACGGCCCCACGCCCCCGAGGGGTGAAGGCGCGAGCGCAGGGGCGCGCGCTGGCTGCAGCGGCAATGGGCGGATGCGGCGCGAGTGCGCAAGCCTGCGCCGCGGAGCGTGCGAGTGCGACTCAGCGGGGCGTGGTGGGCGGTGTGCCGGGGAGTGGCGCGCCGGGCGCGGCGCCAGCGTCGGGCCCGGGCAGCAGCTGCCGCGCCTTCTCCCGGATCGCGGCGGCGCGCGCGTGCCGCCCCTGCGCCTGCAGGAACTCGGCGTAGTCGAGGTGTGCGGCGGCCAGCTCCTCGGGCGGGCCGGGGCAGAGCAGCGCGCTCTCGAACTCGAACTGCGCGTCCGCGCTGCGACCGGCCAGCGCCAGCGCCTGCGCGTACAGGGAGTGGGTGCGCGCGCCCTCCAGATCCACGTAGATCGCTGCCGCGCCCACCTCCAGCGCCTCCGCCAGCGCTCTGCGCGAGACCAGCAGCTCCAGGAGCCGCCGGTACACCGCCACGTCCCGCTCCTCGATGCGCGCCAGCGCCAGCAACACGCGCGTCTCTTCCGCCTCGTCGCCCTGCTCCTGCGCCAGGCGCCACAGGCCGCGCAGCGGCTCGGCCTGCGAGGCGTCCTGCGCATGTGCGCGCTGCAGCGCAGCGCGGAAGACGTCGGGCTGCGTGTCGGGGTCGCTGAGCTCCGCGCGGGCCATCTGCACCGCAAAGCCGTCGCGCCCACTCTGCACCAGCAGGTCGAGCTGCGCCATGGCCTCCTGTTCGCGCCCGCTGACGGCGGCCAGGCGCGCGCCGAGGAACTGCACGTCGGCGGAGCTCGGGTCGAGCTTGCGAGCCTCGGCCCACATCCGCTCGGCCAGCGGCAGCTGCTTCTCGGCCAGCGCGGCCAGCGCGACGCGCAGCTTGGCGTTCACGTCCTTCGGCTCGGCGGTGGCGCGGGCGCTCAGCTGCTCCAGCGAGCCGCGCGCCGCGAGTGGCACGAACTGCGCCTGATAGCGCGCCAGGGTCTGGCCCAGGCGCTGGTTGAACTGCGCGTCGATCAGCTCGCCCCCGACGCCGAACGCCTGGGCCAGCGCCGCGTTCTCCAGCGCGCCGCTGGCATACGAGCGCAGCAGGCGGTTGACGGGCTCACGACCGTAGCGCTCCACCAGGAAGGTCGAGATCTGGCTGGAGGCGTAGTACGCGGTGGCCATGTCTTGCATGTCCTCGGCGTGAGAGAAGACGTGGTTCATGCGCGCCACCTGCGGCAAGCGCCGCTCGCGAAACGCCTGGTACAGCTCCGGATCATGGTGGCGGCGCCACTCGGGGCGCTCGATCAAGGTCTCGTATTCAGCCAATCCCTCCGTCAGCCAGCGCGGCACGTGGCTCTCGGACATCTGGATGTGGAACACGTGCGCCAGCTCGTGCCACAAGGTCATGCCCCAGTTGAGCGCCTCGGCCTGCGGGGTGAGCGCCGCCAGGGTCTTGCCGAAGCACACGCCGAGGATGGCCGTCTGGGGCAGGCCGCTGGTGCGCACGGCAAAGTGCTCGCGCTGCGCGTACAGCTCGATGCCGATCGGCTCCACCGGCGTGAAGCCGTAGGCGGCCACGAACTTCTGAAACGCGCGGTCCAGCAGGGCGGGCACGTAGCGATCCAGCAGGTCTGCCTCGGCCCTGGGGTAGCGGATGGTGAAGCGGCCGCGCTGCCGGGTCACGTATTCATTGGGGATGATCTGCTCGAACAGCTCCAGCGTGTTGAACACGCGCACGTTGAACGGATCCTTGGCGATGGCGCGGCGCAGCGACTGTACACCGGCGCTCTCCTTGCCGGCGCGGATCAGGTTCAGGCCCAGCGCCGCGTGCGCGCCGGCGTCCTCGTCGTCGATGCTCACCGCCTCGCGCATCAGCTCCACGATGCGCTCGTAGCGGTGCTCCCATTCGGCGTATTCACCGACGATGGAGTAGAAGCGCGAGTAGCTGGGGTTGCGCTGAAACACCTCCTGCCGCGCGCTCTCGAACAGCGCCTGATTCTCCGACAGGAAGCCCACCGCGGCGCGCAGGCTGAGCAGCGGCAGGTCGTCGCGGTTGTGGTCCAGGCCGCGCTCGATCAGCTGCAGCGCCGGCGCAAAGTCCAGGTCGCGCAGCGCAAGCCCCGCCAGCACGAAAAACGCCTGGCTGAGCCTGGGGTGGATCGTCAGCGCGCGCTCGGCCAGCTCGCGCGCGGCATCGAAATCCAGCGCCTGCTCCAGCTTGACGTGCGCCATCAAGACCAGGCCGCGCGGGTGGCGTGGCGCGCGCTCGAGCAGCTCGCTCAACACCTCCTCGGCGTGCCCCGGATCATGCTTCTCCAGGAACAGCTCGCCGCGCCACAAGAGCAGCTCCTCCGCGCCGGGGTCGGCTCGCTCCGCGGCGTTGAAGGCGTCATTGGCGTCATGAGGGCTGCGCAGCAGGTGGGCAGCGCGCCCCACCAGGGCGAGACCCACACCGTCTTCGCTGCCGATGCGATCTTCGTTGTAGTCCTCGATCAGCGTCATCAGCGGCGCCTCTGCCTCGCTGCGCCGGCCGCGATCGATCAGCAGCTGTCCGAGCAAGAGGCGCGCACGCCGCGCCTCGGGTTGCTGCGCGAGCCGCGAGAGGAGCGGCAGCGCCGCGTCGCCCTCGCCGATGGCGAGCGAGATCTCGGCGAGCAAGGTGCCCGTCTCCAGATCGAGCTCGCTCTCGCCGCCGCTGCCCTGCAACAGCAGCTGCCGCGCCTCCGGCTCACGCCCGAGCGCCGCCAGCGCTCGCGCCAGGCCGCGCCGCTCGGCAGCACCGCCCCCCTGCGCGAGCAGCGCACGATAGGCCGCCTCGGCCTCCTCGTAGCGGCTCTCCGCCAGCGCACGCTCGGCGTCGGCGGCCGAAGGCGCGGAGCTCGGCGCGGCTGCGGCTGGAGCCGCGCTGGGCTGCGGGCTGCGTGGCGCAGCGACGGGGGCTGCCGAACAAGCGGCGAGCAGCGCCGACAGGGCCGAGAGCCTCCAGAGACCGGGCCTGCACAGCGTGCTCATCCGACAACTCTAGTGCCTGGCTGCAGTCGAATCGAGGCGGCGGCTCGCACCTCGACGCGGGCGGGCCCGGGCAGCCCCGCTGCGTCCGCTTCAGGAAGGGCTCAGCGCGCCCGCATCCAGCTCTCGAGCGTTGCACATAAATATTCATTATCATTGCTATTTCTAGGCCCGCGCAAACTCGCACCGAGCCTCGTTGCGGTAGCCGGGGCGCGAAACGTCGGGCAAAATAGGGATCGCCCGGCCGCAGGCGGCGCACTAGCCTAGCGGGGCGTGAGCGGAGCACCCGACAGTCGCTGGGGTTATGTGCTCACCACCCCCGCGCGCAACGAGATGGCCGCTCTGCCTGCGCTCCTGGCCACGGTGCAGGCGCAAGAGCAGCCGCCGCTCGTGTGGCTGGTGGTGGACGACGGCAGCACGGACGGCTCGCGCGAGTGGCTGGAGGCGGCGCGCGAGCGCTGTGGCTTCCTGGACGTGGCAGCTGCTCCGGAGGCCGCCGATGAGTACCTGGGCGCACACGTGGCACGCATCAAGCGCTGGGGGCTGGAGCAAGCGCTGCAGCGCGCGCGCGCCCGCGGGCTCGAGCCGCGCTGCGCGGGGGTGCTGGACGCCGACATCGAGCTACCGCCGGAGCACTATCGAGTGCTGGCTCAGGCGATGGCCAGCGACGAGCGGCTGGGAGTGGCCTCCTCGCTGCTCCAGGCGCGCGAGGGCGAGCGCACCTTCATAGAGCCGTATCAGCGCGCCGATCTGCCGCGAGGGCCGACGCAATTTTTCCGCGTGGAGTGCCTGGAGGCGATCGGCGGACTGCCACCGTGGCCGAGCTTCGACTCCATCGCCAACGTGAAGGCGCGCGCGCTCGGCTACGAGACGCGCCTGCTGCCCGAGCTGCTGGCCACCCATGGCCGCGAGACGGCATCGCGCTTTGGCCATGCACAGGGCTACGCGCGCAAGGGGCACTACGCCTGGTTCCTGGGGCTGCACCCGCTGTTGGTGCTGGCGCGCGGCGCCGCCTACAGCTCGCGCCGCCCGCACCACGCCGGTTATCATTTCCTGCGTGGCTACGTGCAGAGCGCCCTGGCGCGCGAGGCTCGCTGCCCCGATCCGGTGGTGCGGCGTCACTATGGCTTACCGCGCGTGCTGGAAGTGGCGCGCGCTGCGCTCGGCCTGGGGCCGTCTTACGTGGCGCGAGCCGCTGGCCAGACACCCGGCGGCGCGGCAGAAGAGACGATGCGATGAAGCAGACGCTGGCGTATGGGGGCTGGCATTCCTCGATCACCGCGGCCGACGTGGCGCAGACGTCCACCCGCCCCGGTGATCTGATCGTCGACGGTCTGGACGTGTACGTGAGCGAGTCGCGCCCGCGAGAGTCGGGTCGTGCCGCGATCGTGAAGCTGCTACCGGGGCGCCCGCTGCCGCCTCCCGAGGACGTGCTGCCGGCGCCGTTCAGCGCACGCAGCCGCGTGCACGAATACGGCGGCGGCGCTTTCGGCGTGCGCAACGGCTGCCTGGTGTTCATCAACGACAGCGATCAGGCGCTGTACCTGCGCGGCCCCGGCGAGCGGCCGCGTCGGCTCTCTCCCTTGCTGAGCGGCGGCCAGCGCCGCTTTGCAGAGCCGGTGATCGACGGGCAGCGCGAGCGGGTGCTGTGCGTGATGGAGGAGCACGGCGGCGCCGGGCGCGAGCCGGAGAACAGTATCGCGTCCGTGGGCTTCGGCAGCCGCACGGGGCGGCTCGAGACGCTGTTCTCGGGGCAACACTTCTACTCCTCGCTGCGCATGAGCCCCGACGGCCGCCGCCTGGCCTGGCTCAGCTGGCGGCACCCGCGCATGCCCTGGGACGGCACCGAGCTGTGGGTGGTGGAGCTCGATGGACGCGGGCTGCCCAAGGCCCCGGCGCGCGTGGCGGGCGGGCCCGAGGAGAGCGTGTTCCAGCCCGAGTGGGACGCGCAGGGCGGCTTGCTGTTCATCTCCGATCGCAGCGGCCACTGGAACCTGTACCGCTGGGATGGCAGCGGTACCCGGCCGCTGTGCCCTCGCCCGGCTGACTTTGGCGTACCGCAGTGGGTGTTCGGGCTGTCGACCTATTGTGTACTGCCGGACGGTGATCTGCTGTGTTGCTTCACGGAGAACGGCTTGTGGCGGCTGGCGCGCCGCAGCCACACCACGAGTGACCTGCGGGTCCTCGAGCTCCCGTACACCGAATATTCGGCGCTGCGCTCCGCACCGGGCGGCGCCGTGCTGCTGGTGGCGTCCCCCACCGTCAGCACCACCTTGATGCACTTCGACATCGAGACCGAGCAGCTCTCCAGCTTGCGCGGCTTCGGTGCCTGGGCAGCGGCCAGCGAGAGCAACAGCAGCGAGCCGAACGCCGCTCGCTTCAGCCAGCCCGTCGCCATCGAGTACCCCACCGGGGATGGCGCGCGAGCCCACGGTCTCTTCTACCCGCCCACAAATCCCGACTACCAGGGTCCCGAGGACGAGCGGCCGCCGCTGCTCGTGCGCTGCCATGGCGGGCCCACCTCGCAGGCCACCACCGGGCTGAATCTGCGCACCCAGTACTGGACCAGCCGCGGCTTTGCGGTGCTGGAGGTCAACTATCGCGGCAGCAGTGGCTACGGACGAGCCTACCGCGACGCGCTGCGCGGGCGCTGGGGAGTGGCCGAGGTGGAGGACTGCATCGCCGGCGCGCTGTACCTCACCCATCGCGGTCTGGTCGATCGCTCGCGCCTGTGCATCAGCGGCGGCAGCGCTGGCGGCTACACCGCGCTCGCGGCCCTCACATTTCACGATGTGTTCGCCGCAGGCGCCATCTATTACGGCGTGAGCGATCTCTCGGCGCTGGCGCGCGACA
>JAICQL010000129.1 GCA_025937895.1 Polyangiaceae bacterium
AGCCGCCATGCGGCCTCGTGGTGGCCCACGTTCATCAGAAACGCATTGAGATGTAGCTTACCGTGTCGCTTTGCCATGTTGAAACCAACCTCACTCCTGAGTTGGTTCCACTTTACCGCCACAAACTCCATTATACGAGACAAATCGAGCAGACAGGACAGTCAGCTTTGGTTAGGGTGCGTGGGTGACACCTGCGCGCGCTGTTCTCCGATCACGAGTTATTCGGCAATTTCACCGCCGGCAGTTACGTGATGAAGACAGCCTTCATCCAGAAGCACCCCAGGACGGCGCGCAAGTTCGTGGAGGGTGTGGCGCGCGCCATCGAGTGGTCGCGCGAGACGCCGCGCGAGCAGGTCATCGCCCGCTTCTCGGAGATCATTCGCAAGCGAGGCCGGACGGAGAACGACGCTGCCATCAAGTACTGGCGCAGCTTCGGGGTCAACGGCAGGGGCGGCACCATCGCCGAGCGCGAGTTTCAGCTCTGGATCGACTGGATGGTGAAGGACGGGGAGCTCGCTCCGCGGCAGATCGCCGCCAGCAGCGTCTACACGAACGAGCTCAACCCGTACGCCTCGGAAGCTTCGATCCGATGACCGCTCCGCGGTTCCAGCCGTTCTGGAGCAGGTGCGGCGCCAGAGCACGCGCCGTGTCCACCAGCACCACGCGCGCGCCCTGGCTGGCCGCGGCCCACGCGGCCCAGGTGCCCGCCGGGCCGCCGCCGCTCACCAGCACGCCACTGTCGAGGTGATCATGCCGCCGCCACCTGCCGCGCGGTCCGGGAACGGCTCACGCTGCGGCGGCCGTCCACGCTCACCGGCACGTCGCCGTCTACCGTCACGCGCCGCACCACGCGATGCTGATCGCCGTAGTCATTCACCGCATAGTGCTGGGTCGCACGGTTATCCCACACCGCCACGTCGCCCACGGCCCAGCGCCAGCGCACGGTGTTCTCCAGGCGGGTCACGTGCTCCTGGAACACCTGAAACAGCTGCGCCGAGTCGTGCGAGGAGAGACCGAGGATCTTCTTGACGAAGTGGCCCAGCAGCAAGGTGCGCTCGCCCGTCTCCGGGTGCACGCGCACGAGCGGGTGCTCCGTCTCGTACACCGTCGAGGTGAACACCTCGTGGTAGCGCTGGCGCTCCTCCAGGGTGGCGTCGGGGCGGCGCGCGGCGTAGTCGTATTCGTTCGAGTGCAGGGCCCATAGCTTGTCCGCCAGCTCGCGCAGCGACGGGCTCAGGTCCTCGTAGGCGGTGGCCGTGTTGGCCCAGACGGTGTCGCCGCCGCTCGGCGGCACCACCAGCGCGCGCAGGATCGAGGCGCGCGGGTACGCGTCCACGAAGGTGACGTCGGTGTGCCAGGAGTTGGCGCGCCCGCCGTGCCGCGAGTCCAGCTCCAGGATGTAGCGCGTACCCGAGCTCACCGGCACCGTGGGGTGAGCCACCGGCGGGCCACCGAAGAGCGAGGTCAGCGCCTCCTGCCCTGCCTCGTCCAGGTGGTGCTGATTGCGGAAGAAGATGACCTTGTGCTTCAGCCACGCCGCGCGGATGGCCTGCACCGTGCCTGCGTCCAGCTCGGGCGAGAGCTTCACTCCGCGGATCTCGGCGCCGATACGTCCGGCTACGGGCACGATCTCGATCGTCTGCGGCACAGAAAGGGCTTGGGCTGCGCTCATCGTAGTTGCTCCTTGACTCGTGGGAAATGGCGCGGGCCGTGGACAGCACACGCCGCCAGGTCCCGCACGCTGAACATTCCATTTTATGAGACATTCGTCCACAAAAAGACGCGCTCCACGCTCTCAGTGCGAGGCCGGCTCCACGATCGCCGAGCGCACCTGATCGACCAGCGTCTTCAACCTGCGGTCATCTCGGTCGCGTGGGTGCGGCACGTCCACGCTGACGATGCGATCGATACGGCCCGGGCGGGCCTGCAGCACCACCACGCGGTCCCCCAGGTACACGGCCTCCTCCACATCGTGGGTGACCAGCACCATGCTGATCTTCTCCGCCTGCCAGATGCGCTGCAGCTCCTGCTGCAGGTTGGCGCGGGTGAGCGCATCCAGCGCGCCGAAGGGCTCATCCAGGAGCAGGATGCTGGGGCGATTGACCAGGCCGCGGGCGATCGCCGCGCGCTGAGCCATGCCGCCCGAGAGCTGGTGCGGATAGGCATTCTCGAAGCCGCCCAGGCCCACCAGCTCGATGTGCTCCTGCACGGCGCGCCGCTTCTCATCCTCGGACCAGGTGGAGTTGGTCAGCCCCAGCCCGACGTTCTCGCGCACCGTGAGCCAGGGGAAGAGCCGGTGATCCTGGAACACGATGCCGCGGTCCAGGCTGGTGCCCCTGACGGCCGCTCCCCCCACGCGGATCTCTCCCTCATAGTCCTGGTCGAGACCGATGATCAGCCGCAGCAAGGTCGACTTGCCGCAGCCGCTCGCGCCCACCACGCTCAGGAACTCACCTGGTTGTATGGAAAGGTTGAGGCCGCCGAGCACCTGCAAGGTCTCGTTGTCGACCGTATACTGCTTCTTTACATCGAGGATCTCGATCACTCCGGGCGTGGCCATGTGTACTGGTCCTTCTCCTTGATTGCTCCTTGCTTGCCTTGGCCCCCCCTTCGAGCGCTCAGACCGCGCCGACCTTCCAGCGCAGGTGCCGGGCCTTGAACGCGGCGGCCAGCGCGCTGATCGTGCACCCCACCGCGCCGATCAGCACCACGCCCACCAGCACCTTGTCCATCTGGAAGCTCTCCCGGCCGTCGATCATCAGGTTGCCAACCCCGGGCGCAGCCGCGAGCAGGTACTCCGCCCCGATCGTGGCCAGCCAGGAGTAGACCAGCGCCACCTGCACCCCGGCCAGGATCGATGGCGAGGCCCCCGGCAGCAGCACGCGGCGAAATACCTGCCAGCGCGAGAAGCGAAAGACCTGCGAGACCTCCAGGTACTCCCGACCCACGCCGCGGATGCCCTCGAAGGTGTTGAGCACCACCGGGTAGAATGCCGACAGCGCAATGAACATCACCTTGGCGGGCTCACCCGTGCCAAGCCAGACCGACATCAGCGGGATCCAGGCGAAGATGGCCACCTGCTTCGCGGCATGAAAGGTCGAGCCCAGCAGCCTGTCCCAGAAGCTGGACACGCCCATGGCCGTGCCCAAAGCGATGCCGGCGGTGATGCCCAGGGCCGCGCCGCCCAGGTCGCGTGCGACGCTGGCGCCGAGCTGCTGCAACAGCTCGCCCTCGTTCAGCTCGCGCAGGAAGGTGGCCGCCACCTGGCTGGGGCGCGCCAGCAGGCGCACGTTCACCAGCTGGTGGCGCGTCACCAGCTCCCAGGCGACCAGCAGCAACGCCGGCAGGGCCAGCGCTCACAGCGTGTTCTTCATCGCGCGCCTCCGCTGTTGGCTGGCGCCAGGTTGCTCGGACGCCAGTGCAGCAGCCTCGCCTCCACCCGTGCCAGCAGCTGATCGAGCAACAGCCCCACCACGCCGATGGAGATGATGGCCGCCAGCACCAGATCGAGCTGGAACAGCTGGCGCCCCCAGACGATCAGAAAGCCCAGCCCCTCGGAGGAGGCCAGCAGCTCCACCGTCACCAGCGATAGCCAGGCCAGGGTGAGCCCGTAGCGCAGCCCCACGAACAGCGAGGGCACCGTGGCCGGTACCAGCACCTTGCGCAGGAACTGCGCGCGCGAAAACTCGAACACGCGCGCCACCTCCACATACTGCCGCGGTACGCGGCGGATGCCCTCGAACACATTGATGGCGATCGGCACCAGGCTGGCCTGAGCGATGATCACCACCTTGAGCGACTCACCGATGCCGAACACCATCATTGCGAGCGGCAGCCAGCCCAGCACTGGTACCTGATTGAGTGCGTTGAACAGCGGATATACGTACTGCTCCACCCGGCGCGAAAGCCCCATCGCGGCGCCCAGGCCCAGCCCGAGCAAGCCGCCCGCCAGGAAGCCACCCGCCACGCGCGCCAGGCTGATGAAGCAATTCACCAGCAGCTCCCCCGACGAGAGCAGCTCGCCGAGGGTGCGCGCCACCAGCGCAGGTGCGGGCAGGATCTGCGGCGGCGCCCACTGGCGGTGGGCCGCCAGAGTCCAGACTCCGAGCAACGCGAGCGGCAGGTACCAGCCCAGCGCAGCGCCGCGAATCGCAATGCCACGGAGCGCAATGCCACGGAGTGCAGCGCCACGGAGTGCAGCGCCTGGCCAGCGCCAACCGACTCTGACCTTGCCCGCCGCCAGCGCCCGCGGCGCCTCCGCCGCTTCGTCCAGCTTGTATGCAATCTCTGCCTGCGTCATCCAACCGCCTGCCTTTCAGAAGCCGCCAGGCTTCTCAGAAACCAACCTGCGCTTGCGCCAGGATCTCTCGCTGCTCTTCCCCGCCCTCGTTGTCGATCCAGTTCAAGTTGAGCTGAAACTTCGTCGTCTCCGCGACGAACAGGTTGGCGCCCGCGGTGTACACGGTGGTCACGTCGCGCTGCGCGTCCTTGTTCGGATCGAAGCGATCAAAGCGGAAGAAGGGCTGATACGTCCTCGGCCACCAGTCGTCGTACCTGCCCTGATTGCGGAAGCCGCTCACGAACTGCTCGCCGAAGCTGAGGAAGATGGTGGCCGTGTGCGACTCGCTATCGATCTCGGTCCGCACGATCTCCTCCAGGCTGGCGCCGGTGGTCACGCCGTCGCGGCCGCGGATGAACTCGTACGTGACGCCGAAGGGCCAGTGATTGTAGTAGAAGTCGATGCCCAGCCGGCGCTTGACGGCGCGCCCGGACAGCGTGCGCGCGGTGTCCGTGAGCGTGGTGTTCTGGCTGCCGAAGTAGGCGCTCGCGCCGAGCGTGATCTGGCGCAACCAGGAGTGAAAGTCGCTCGGCACCGTGAAGGCGACGCGCGCGATGATGTCGCGGATGTTGTTGTCGTCGAGCGTGTTTGGCCCGGAGCCGTTGAGCAGACCGACCGCGTACTGCAGGATCGGGACACGGTAGTTGTAACCAAAGTCCACCATCGGAAAGAGATCGCCGCGCACGATCAGGCCGATATCGCGCCGGGCCAGGTTCAGCCGGGTGGTGAACTGCGCGTTCCGGATCACCGGCTTCAGCTCCTCCGTGGCGGGCACCTCGAGCCCGAACGGCAAGAGCTGCTGGCCCAGGGTGACGGTCAGCAACGGTGCCTCGGAGTCGATGGTGGGCAGCGGCGAATACACTACGTTCGCGTCCAGCAGATTGGGCGCGCCGTTGCCGGTCTGGGGCGAGGCGCCGAAGCGCAGCGCGAAATCGAGGTTACGGCCCTCGGCGTAGTCCTTGTACAGGCTGCCCGTGAAGGTGATGAGCGCGGTACCGATCTCGAAGCCGCTCTTGCGGTGGTAGACCGTGGCGGTGTTGGTCTCCACATCCGTCCAGCCAAAGCGCGCCTGGATGGTGCCGCCCAGGCGCAAGCCGCGGGTGGTGACCGCGGTGTGGATATCGCGCTCGCGCTGCCACTGAAACTTGAAGTTCTCGAGATCCGACGTGATGCCCTGGATGTCGTAGCGCAGCGCCTCGACATCTCCCGCGGTGGCGGCGGCGGCGGAGTCGGGGCCAGCTGCGGCGTCTGCTGGAGGCGCCGCTTCCGGCTCTGCTGGAGCCGGTGCTGCCGGCGGAGCTGCGGGTGCCGGCGCGGAGGGCGCCGGCTCGGGCTCGGGGGCAGGTGGCGGCACCGGCTCCACGGGGCGTGGTGGCGGTGAGGGTTGTGCCAGCTGTGCGAGTGCGCCACCAGAATAGGTGGCGCACAGCGTGAGCAAGCTGCCGCGGATCGACCAGGTGCGAAGGATGGACAACGAGTAGTTTCTCATGGTGGAGCGCTGCGTGCGGCTGCGGTCCCATCCGCGGCTCGCCCAGCCGTTGAACCGCTCTTGTGACAGACGACTGTCTATCAAACAAGACATAATGACAGTCACCGGACGGTGACGCCTCGCTCGTTTCCCCGATGCAACACTGGATACAGGCGCGCCGGAGCGCAGCGCCGCACCCTGGCGAGCGCTAGCTCAAAGCCCGGCGTCCTGACACACGCCCAGCGCCGGCCCCAGCTGGCGGCAGCGCTGCGCTCCGCCGCGAGCGCAGTCCCAGTCGCTCCGGCAACGGCCCACCTGCAGCTGGCAGCGCCCACCCGGTGCAACCCCGGGCTCGGCGTGATGACAGCTCAACCCCTCGGCGCACTGCCCTTGCACGCACGCCGCGCCGACCGTCACTCCGGCGACGGGGGGCGAAGACGAGCGCGCGGCGCCGCATCGTGTGAGGAGCAAGGCGAGCAGCAAGGCGAGCAGAGTGCGCGGGAGTGTGAGCAGCAGCCTGCGCAGCACGCCGGAGGGTTGCGCGAGCGGAAGCGGGACGCTGGAGCCCCTCCGCGAAGCCGGGCCCTGCGAGCCCTCCGCCCGCTGGAGAGCTGCCTGCCGCGTTTCCTGCGCTGGCACTCAGTCCACTTCTGCCGGCGCTTTCCAGGCAGTGAAGCGCCGCTCCACCAGCTGCAGCCCCTGGTTGAACAGCAGCCCCAGCACGGTGATCGAGAGGATGCCCACGTACATCTGCGGGATCTGGAAGTTGTACTGTGCGTAGATGATCAGATAGCCAAGGCCGGCCTTGGCCCCCACCATCTCGGCCGCCACCAGCACCAGGAGCGAATAGGCACCTGCCAGGCGCACGCCCACGAAGATGGTCGGGATGGAAGCCGGCAAGATGACCTTGCGGAACAGCTGGAAGGGCGAGAGGCCCATCGTGCGCGCTGACTTGATCAAGAGCGGGTCGACGTTGCGCACCGCGGTGATGGTATTGAGCAAGATCGGCCAGGAGCAGGAGTAGACGACCAGCGCGACCTTGGACGACTCGCCGATGCCCAGCACCAGGATGAACACGGGCAGCAAGGCCAACGCGGCAGTGTTGCGCAGCGCCTCGAGCAGCGGATTGACCACGCTCGCAAAGCGCCTGTACCAGCCGATGGCCAGCCCCAGCGGCACGGCGTGGCAGATGGCCAGCGTGAAGCCGATGAGCGAGCGCTGCAGGCTGGCCTGCACGTGGCTGCCCAGCTGGCCATTGAGCACCAGCTCCCAGGCGGTGGCGAGCACGGTGGACAGCGGTGGCAGGAAGGCGGCCTCCACCAGGTCCAGCCGCGGCGCCACCTCCCAGAACGAGAGAAACGCCAGGATGGCGCCGCTGGCGTGCAGCGCGCGCAAGAGCCAGCGGCTGGCGCGGGTGCCGAGCAGCCGCTGCAGCAACAGCCGGGGCTGGATGGGGCTGCTCTGCGGTGCCAGTAGGCGTTCTACCTGGTCGACGTTAGACATGGGCGCCCGCCTCGGTCTTCAGCGCCTCGGTCTTCAGAGCGCTGCTCCGTACGCTCGCCAAGCCCAGCTTCTTCGCGCGATATTGCTGCTCTGCGCGCTCCACCTCGTCATGCAGCAAGGTCCAGATGTGGTGCCGCAGCTCACCGAACTCGGCCGTGGAGCGTACGTCCTCGTGCCGCTCGCGCAGCTCACCAGGGATCTCCACGATGCGCTTGATGCGGCCGGGCCGCGAGGTCATCACCGCCACTCGCTGCCCCAGGTACACGGCCTCGTCGATGCCGTGAGTGATGAACAGGATGGTTGTGCGTGAGGCCTCCCAGATGCGCAACAGCTCATCCTGCAGCGACTCGCGGGTCTGGGCATCGAGCGCCGCGAAGGGCTCGTCCATCAACAGCACCGCCGGGTCGTAAGCCAGGCTGCGTGCAATGGCGACGCGCTGCTTCATGCCGCCGGAGAGCTCGTGCGGAAAGCGGTTCTCGAAGCCGCTCAGCCCCACCAGCTCCAGGTGCGCCATGGCCAGCTCGCGCCGCTGCCTGGCTGGCAGCTGCTTTGCCTCCAGCCCGAACTCGATATTCTGCAGCGCAGTCCGCCATGGAAACAGCGCGTATTGCTGGAACACGATACCCCGATCCAGCCCCGGGCCCGCGATCGCCCTGCCGTCCAGCAGGATCTGGCCGCTGCTCGGCCGGGACAGCCCGCCGAGGAGATCGATCAGGGTCGACTTCCCGCAGCCGCTCGGGCCGACGAGGACGAGGAACTCGCCCGACTCCACGCTGAACGAGACCTCGTCCAGCGCCAGGAAGCGCTCGACCGCTCCCGCCTTCTTGACTGCGAATGTCTTGCTGACGCCAACAAACTCGATTTTGCTCGTCACGACAACTCCTCCGCCTCGGTTCTTTCTTCGTCCCTAGCGCAGCTCGGGCCGCCTGTCTATCTTACAAGACATGTCCAGTAAACTGAGCCGCCGGTACGACACCTGCCCGTAACCTCGAAAGAGGTTGCACCGCAGCGTCGTCGCTTCGGAAGCAGAGTGGATTCCAGTGGGCTGGTGGAGGGCTCGATCCTCTAGTTTGCGCTGAGCCTCTCCCGGCTCAGCCCGCGGCAGCGCTCAGCTGGCGCTCTTGAAGAAGGGGTTGAGCTCGTTGGTGTAGATCTGCTCCAGCTTCAGCTGGCCGGGGCGCAGCTGGCCGTCCTTCACGAGCCAGTCGATCCACATCGTAAAGTCACTCTCGCGGATCAGCCCGCCCCTGCCAGCCACGCCCGTGCTGCGCCAGTAGCGAACGCTGGAGGCGTCCTCGGCGCGACCGCGCCGCGCCACGATGCTCTCCAGGCGCGCCACCACGGCTTCGCGCGGCTGGCTGCCCGCCCACTCGATGGCGCGGGCCGTGGCCTGCACGAAGTGCCGCGCCGCGCGCGGGCGCCGCTCCAGGAAGTCGTGGGTCATCACGTAGCTGCCGGCGGTGAACTTGCCAAACAGATCATGGTCGGAGAACAGCGCGCGCAGGCCGCCTCGCTCGAGCGCCTTGTCACGCAGCACGCCCTGCAGCACTGCCACCTCCACCTGCCCTTGCCGCAGCGCCTGCTCGGCGTTGACGGGCGGCACCACCACCAGCGTAACCTGCGCGATCTCCTGCCTGGTGAAGCCGTGGCGGCTCAGGTACTCACGCAGGCAAAACTCGTGGTGTGCCCCGAGCGTGTTGACCGCCACTTTCTTGCCGATCAGATCGCGCGGCGACTGGATCGGGCTGTTCTCCGGCACGAAATAGCCGCCCCAGGTCTGCTCATCCACCCCGTAGTAGCCCATCACCGCCTGGATCGGAGCCCTGGCCGCCAGCAGCTTGAGCACCGCGCCGTTGAAGGCTCCGCCAAAGTCCACGTCGCGCGTCACCACCGTCTGGATGTCCTGCGGCCCGCTGATGGTGCTGCCGATGTACTCCAGGCGCAGCGGGGCCAGGTAGCCCAGATCCTCTGCCAGCTCTGGAAAGCTGACCTGTCCGGCAAAGCCCTGGTAGCGCAGCACCTCCACCTCCAGCTCGGTACTGGCGGAGCCCTTCCTGGCGTCGGGCTCCGAGCGCGAGCAGGCGCTGGCCAGGCACAGGCAGGAGGCGATGAATGTTGCGAACCAGAAACCAGCTCGAGAGCCAGAGGTACGGTGCGTCATGATGATGGGGAGGCGATGCGACAGCGTTTGCCGGTATCGAACGTAGCGCCGGAATGTCCTGTTTTAAAGACACAACGTCTCTTTGGTGGATTTATTGGCGCGCCGCTCGAACGCGTTCATGTATCGTGCAGCCATGGTCGATGCCTCGCCGCTGGGCGCAGGTACGCCTCCCGCGCCGGCGGGATGGTTACGGGCGTTTCTTCGGCAGAACCATTTTCTCGTCTGCTTTGCGCCACTGGCGTCCCTGATGGGGGTGAGCGTGGGCATGGCGCAGGTCACCACCTCCTTGTTTGCTGGAGCTGCGCTCCAGCGCCAGCATGCTGGGGCTGATCGCCGCCGGGCAGAGCGTCGGGGTCATCCTGATGAGCTTGCCCGCCGGAGTGCTGACGGAGCGCCTGGGGCCGCGCTGGCCCTTCGTGTTCGGCACGGCGCTGGCCGGCGCGCTCTACGCGCTGGCGCCAATGGCCCAGAGCCCCGCACAGCTGCTGCTGGCCATCGCTGCCATGAGCTGTTTCATGCCCTTTCGCTTCGTGCCGCTGAACACGCTGTTTCTGCAGCAGCTGGCGTCGCTGGGCCAGGCCAAGGCCGGCTGGTACCGCGGAACCCACATGCTCGGCATGTTCTTGCTGGGCCCGGTGCTCGGCGCTTACGTGGTCTCCACCCTGGGCACCGCCAGCAGCTATCGGCTGTGCGCGCTGGCCTTCCTGATCACGATCCTGGCATCGCCCATCGTGCTCGCGCGCTACTCCCTGCAAAGCTCGGCGCCGCGGGGCTCCAGCTGGCACGCGCTGCGGGCGCAGCTGCGGCTGGTGCTCACCGATCGCGAGCTGTCGCGGGTCTCGCTGGTCGAGAGCTCGACTCAGGCGACGGGCGCATTCTTCACCTTCTTCATCCCGATCCTGGGCGTTCACACCGCTGGCCTGAACGAGCAGCAGGCCTCCGCTCTCATCACCGCCAAGGGCATCAGCTACATCTGCGCGCTGTTCTTCCTCGGGCCCTGGCTGGAGCACCTGGGCGCCGCCCGCGGTTACGCCGTCAGCTTTGCGCTAGTGGCCCTGGGCCTGGGCACGGTCGGCAGCACGATCCAGCCCGTCTGGCTGTGGTGCGGCTCACTCCTCACCGGGCTGGGACTGGGTGCCGTCACCATCGCCACTCTGACCCGCTACGCGCAGATCGGGCAGCGCGCAGGCTACGGCAAGATCTCCGGTGTGAGCGCGCTGGTGGGGCCTCTGGGCAGCTTGCTGGGGGGCTTGCTCGGCGGCCACGCCGCACACTGGCTGGGCTTGCCCAGCGTATTCCAGCTGGCAGGGGCAGCCTTCCTGCTCGCCAGCGCGATGCTGGCTCTGCTGCTCAGGGCACCGGCCCGGGCCGCAGCAGAGCGGCGGGTCCCAGTCGAGAAAGGATGAGACGTGCGCGAGAAGACTGGGGCATGGTTGGAACAACGCTGGGCCGCCTCTGCGGCGCGCCCCACCGCTTCTACGCGGCCCCACCGCTTCTACGAGGCCACGGTGTCTCCCGAGAACGCAACGTCTTGTTAGAAAGACGTGTGTCCATTATCACTGCCGGCACGGGTTCGCCGCCGGCTTGCGGCGTTTCCAGGAGGAAATATCACAATGACTCATCCCCTCGGGCTGCTGCGGTGGCTCGCTACCCTCGGCCTGTTCATACTCGGCACCAGCTTCGCTCACGCCGAGAACCCCAAGGTCATCCGCATGGCGTTCCCCGGTGTGGGCGTCGGCAACCGTCCCGTCACCGGCGGCAACAGCTACTCCACCGTCCACCTCAAGGGACTGCTGGAGGACGAGTTCAAGAAGGACGGCATCGAGATCAAATGGTCCTTCTTGCGCGGCGCCGGCCCCGCCACCAACGAGCTCTACGCCAACAACCTGGTCGATTTCTCGCTGCTGGGGGATCTGCCCTCGATCATCGGGCGCTCCAGCGGGCTGAAGACGCGCGTGCTCGCCGCCACGGCGATCCGCGGCAACACCTACATCTTCGTGCCCACCGGCTCCCCCATCCAGACGGTGGCGGATCTGCGGGGCAAGAAGGTAGCCATCTTCAAGGGCACCAACATCCAGCTCACCGCCAACAAGATCCTGGAGAAGTTCGGGCTCAAGGAGTCCGACATCCGCGCCATCAACATGGACAGCGCCACGGCCAAGGCCGCCATGGCCACGGGAGACATCGACGCTGCCTTCGGCTGGACCGAATACCTGTCCTTGCGGGATCAGGGGCTGGCGCGGCTACTGTACAGCACGGACGAGAGCGATCCCCTCGCCTATCGCCATTGCTCCTTCATCGGCTCGGAGGAGTTCATCCGCAAGTACCCTGAAATCACCAGGCGGGTGGTGAAGACGCTGGTGGTCGCCGCCAAGTGGCTCTCCGATCAGGACGCCAACCCGACCCCCGCATTCCAGCTCTGGACGCGCTCGGGCGTGACCTTCGCCAACTTCAAGGAGGACCTGGGCAAGAACTCGCTCAAGGTCCAGAGCAGCCCGCTCGTCGACGAGTACCTGATCTCGCAGTACAACAAGAACATCGAGGAGGCGAAGCGCTTCGGCCTGATCCGCAACCCCTTCCGCTTCGAGGACTGGTACGATCCACAGTTCTTGCAGGAAGCTCTGAAGGAGCTGCAGCTGGAGAATTTCTGGGTTCCGTACGGAGCCGACGGCAAGCCCAAGACGGCTCCGAAGACTTGAACCCTGTGCTGGCTGCTCGCCGGGGGAGGCGCTTACCTCCCCTCGAGCAGCGGGGCGCGCCACGCTCGAAGGCGGGCGCGCCCTCCCCCCACGTTGCTCTCGGACAGCCCGCCGCCGGCCGGCGAAGGTGCCGTCCTCGTCTCCGGAGGAACGTCCAGCGGATGGCGATGCCATCTTTCTCGAAGTCGTCCTCCAGCATGCCCCGCAGGTGCATGGTGGCCACGGCGTTGCCGCCGGCCGCCGGTCGATTACCCACGCCGACGCCGGGATACCCGATCCGAATCTCCTTGGGCGCCGCGGCGCCCGCCCAGGCTGGCAATAGCGAGAGCAGCCGCGCGGCTTGCAGGGGGCCACTATACACGCCGACTTGTCTCTTCTAGTGGAATTTCCATTGAGCCCTCCGAGCACAGGTGGTAAGCGGGGCGGCATGACGTTGAAGCTCTATTACGCTCCCGGTGCTTGCTCTCTCTCCCCGCACATCGCGCTGCGCGAGGCGGGCCTGACCTTCGACCTGATCAAGGTCGACCTCGCGAACAAGCTGGTTGACGGCGGCGACTTCTTCGCGGTGAACCCCAAGGGCTACGTACCCGTGCTCGGTCTGGAGGATGGCCAGGTGCTCACCGAGGGCGCCATCATCGTTCAGTACATCGCGGACCTGGTGCCCGACGCGCGCCTCGCACCCAGGGCCGGCACGTTGCCCCGCGTGCGCCTCAACGAGTGGCTGCACTTCATCGCCACCGAGCTGCACAAGGGCTTTGGCCCCATCAATCACCCCAAGTCCGGTCCGGAGCTGAAGCAGGTCTACCGGCAGCGGCTGGACTCTCGCTTTGGCGTGCTGGCGGCCGCGCTGGAGAAGCGCGAGTTCCTGGCCGAGCGGTTCTCGGTCGCTGACATCTACGCGTTCTACACGCTGCGGCAGCTGCGGCGACTGGATGCCGCCGCGGTGGAGAGCTCGGCCGTCTTGAAGCCATACTTCGAGCGCATCGCTGCGCGCCCCGCGGTGCGGGCCGCACTCGAGGCGGAGGGGCTGAGCTGAGCTCGCGCCCCCATCACCCCCGCTCGCGGCTGCTGCGCGCCGCCGCGAGCGCTGGCCTCGCCGGGCTGCTCGCGTGCTCGCTCGGTACGCAGGCGTCCGTGCTCCGTGCCGAGGCCGTCGAGGCGCTGCGCCCGTCGCCCGCGCCCGAGACGCAGTGAGCCTCCAGCCCGAGGTTGAGCGCAGCATGTCGCCACCCGGCCGATGCGCGGGCGGCGCTCACCGGGCCCTTTCCGGCGGACGGAGCGGGCCGATAATTATAGACACACGTCTACCATGGTGACGCTCCGCGTTGACAGAGAGAAGCCCCCGCGAGCGCCCCGAGCGGCCGAGCCGCTTACTTGCGACGTCGGCGGGTGCCTGCCGCGGGGGCGTGCAACGCCTGATAGTCCTTGCGCTCCATCACTTCCCCGCGCAGCCAGCGGCGCATGGCGGGCAACAGTGCCCCCTCCCACTCTGGAGACAGCCGCACCCCGAGGAACATGCGATACAGGCCCTGCACCAGGTCATGCAGCTGCTCCAGCAGGCGCATGCGCTCGTGAAAGTGCTCCTCCTCCCCCTCGCTGAGCAGCGCGGGCAGCTTGATACCGCTCAGCACGAAGCTGGCCGCATCCAGCGTGGCCACCCATTCGCTCTGCTCGAACACCAGGCGCAGCCCCACCTTGCGCGGCAGCTTGCCCACCAGGAGCGCGTGCTCCGCCTCCAGGCTGCCCAGGGGGTCGAAGCCGCGCACGGTCACGCGCTCGGTGTCCGTCAAGGGATCGACCAGGAGCAGCGAGGACTCCAGCGCCAGCTCCAGCTTGCCCTGGCCCGGCAGCTCCAGCGCGCCCGCCATCACGTCCCGGGTGAACCACAGCCAGAGCACGAACTCACCGCCGATGAAGCGAGTGGTCTCGATGCGGTCAACGAGATCCATGGCTCTCCTGGTGGAACACGCTGAGCGAGGCCTGTTGCAGCGCCTGCTTGTGCGCCCTGTCGTCGAGCAGGCGGGAGGCCGCCACGAACGGGCTGTCCAGCACCAGCTCCAGCCCGAAGCTGAGCTCGAACAGCGCGCCCAGCCGCTCGTGCAGCGTGCCGCTCTGGCTCCAGAAGTACAGCTCCTGCCGATCCAGGTTCCAGACCAGATCCACCACCTGCATGCGCGGCAGCAGCCGGCGCCGCAGGCTCATCAGCACGCGCTGCTTCAGCTCCTCCTTCTGCGAGCGCGATAGCTTGTCTTGACCGCGCTTCTCCCGCAGCGCCCGCGAGGCCTGCTCCAGCTCTGCGTTGACCACCGCCGGCGGGAAGCGATAGCGATCGATGCGGAAGCCCAGCGCGAGATACGGGCCGGTAAAGACCTTGTCGGGGGTGAGGTCCAGCTCGAAGGGCCGCCCCACCGCGCACCAGCCCGCGCGCTCGTCCGCCTCCTCCTCCGGGCGCAGCGGGCGAAACACGCGCAGCTCGATGCGCTGCATGTACGAGCGCCGGATGTCCTTGGGCAGGTCACCCTGAACATAGAACTTGCTGGGGCTCATCGAGCCGCTGAGCGCACCCATCAGCGGGTCACTTTCTGTCGAGACATAGGGCGTGGGCCCGTAGCGGAGTTTCATCGCTCGAGTCAAGACAGCTGCCGCCGATTACGCCTGTGTGGGCGCCGGTGCGCCGCCGCGGTGATCCACCGTGCATTCCAGGCCCAGGTCCAGGATCCAAATGTCACGGCCAGCAGGACGCTGGAGACCAAAGAGTGCCTCGCGGTGATCGCGTCAGCGCCGTTCTGAGCTCGTGGCATGTGGCTTGCTGAGCTCAGCAGCGACGGCAGCTGCACCAAGCTCGGACGAGCCGTCTCGATCACGAAAGGATATCGAATGAACCGTTGGACTCTGTTGCTGCTTCCTCTGACTGCCCTTGCCTGCACTGAAACGGTCGAGTCTTCCGACGTGCGCACGTCGGGCATCTTTCCGGAGTTCCGCGTGGTGGCGGACGGCAGCGGCGCCACTCAGGTCAGCGCGCGCCTGAAGGTGGGCGGCAATGACTCCAACACGTACCTCGATCTGCAGTCTGGTGACCGCATCGAGGTGAGCGCCGGCGGCGTGACACACACCCTGAACGAGACCAACGCACACAGCTACACCGCCAGCTTCGATATCGATGAGCCGGGCACGGAGTTCGTGTTCGCGTTCCTGCGCAGCGAGCAAGACGAGAGCGCGCCGCGCTCGGTGGTGACCTTGCCGGACCCGTTCGCGCTGCAGATGACCAGCACGGAGGTCTCGCGCGCCGGTGGGCAGGTGGGCTTCAGCTGGGATCCTCCGGGCAGCGGCAACCTGCGCTGGGACGTGGATGGCGACTGCGTCTGGGACGACCGGGGCGAGACCGCAGACGACGGCAGTCACAGCCTGAGCTCCGACGACCTTCGCGCGCTCGCCTCGCGTGCCGACGAGACCTGCGCGGTGCAACTGACCCTGGAGCGCGGGCGCGGGGGCAGCATCGACTCCGCGTTCAGCGAGGGCGGCGAAGCCGTCGCGTATCAGCAGCGCGTGCAGACCTTCACGTCCATGCCCTGAGCGTGGGGCGGCGGCGCGGCGACTGGCCGCGCCGCATCAGCAGGGGGCGAACGGCGCGCGCCGCGAACAGTGGGCAGCGGCAGCGAGGCGTCCTGGCCGCGGCGCTGCGCGCGCGGTGATCCCGGGAGAGCTTCGATCTGGCCATTTTGCCCCTGCGCACGCCCGCGCACGCCCCGCAAAGTACCAACCACGCCACAGCCGACCCCCGCTGGCTCCTCCACTTCGGGCCCGGCGCGCTGGTTGCATGTTGCCCGAGCATGTCCGCGGCTGAAGGTGTTGCACGG
The DNA here is from genome assembly GCA_025937895.1 of Polyangiaceae bacterium. Lineage (GTDB taxonomy): Bacteria > Myxococcota_A > Polyangia > Polyangiales > Polyangiaceae > SZUA-265. The sequence goes on from JAICQL010000129.1 coordinate 16,028, forward strand.
CTGCCACGCGCCAGGGAGCGCGCCGTGTTCGGCGCGCGCGTGGCCCTGGATGTGTTGCTCATTGCGCTAGGCGCCGCCGCAACGTGGCTGCTCGCGCTGTGGGCAGTCGGAGCGCTCGTGGTATTCGTGGACGCTCCAGCGCCCAGTGCGCCGCAGGAGCCGCAGACCGAGGAGGCCCGCTCGGCGCTGAAGCCGCCGCCGGAGGACTATGTCTTCGACGGCTTGCCGCGCCAGCTCGACGGGGAGCTCGCGTGCCCCGAGATCGGGCTGGTCGAGTACCCGGGCACGAGCCTGCGGCTCTTGCCCGCAGCCCGCGTGGCCACGCCATTCCGCGGGCACGTGGTCGAGCTCGAGCAGGTGGCGCGCGACGTTGCCGTGCGCTTCTACGGCCGCGCCCCGAGGGCGCTCCTGGTCGCGGCCTCCTACGACTGCAGGCCTGTCACCGGCAACCGCGCGCGGCTGAGCGAGCACGCGCTCGGCAACGCCATCGACATCACGGCGATCCGCTTCGACGCCGACCCCGCCCGGGGTGAGCCCGCGTTCGACGTGCGCGTCGACCGGCACTGGAGCGCCCGTGGTGACGCGCTCGCCGAGCGGCACTCTCGCTTCCTGCGCGCGTTTACCCAGGAGCTGCTGCGGCGCAACGTGTTCCGCACCTTGCTCGGCCCGGCGCACCCGGACCACGACGATCACTTCCACTTCGACATGGCGCCGCATCACTACGTGGCGCTGTGAACGCAGGCTTCAGGCTCACGCAGGCGCTGCTGCGCGAGCCTGACCCACCCCGTCGCGGCCTCAGGGCAGCGGCACCAGATCGAAGCTCTCCAAGCGCAGCGCCAGCGCGCGGCGCTCCCCGACCAGGCCCAGCCCGGTAAACGGCAAGAGCTGGTCCAGGTGCATCTCGGCGACGGGGCCCGAGCCGCTGCTGATGGTGAGCACGGCGTCACGCGCATCGCTGCCGCTGCCCTCGAGCTCGTCGATCCAGCTGCTCAAGTCCGCCAGCGTCTGCGTGGAGCGGCTCTGCGCCGCCACCAGGGTCAGCTCGTCGAACAGGAGCTGGCCCGGCTTGAAGTAGTTGCGCTCGGGGTCAGGCCCCGTCCCGGACACCAGGTCGCGGGTCAGCCGCAGGCCAGACAGCGCCACGATGCCGCTGCCGTCCACGCCAGGAATGTCGAGCGTGAAGTCCCCCTGGGCGAACAGCGGCGCGCTCGCCGCCGCAGGCACAGGGCTGGGAGCCTCCGGCGCCAGCAGGTCCGGCACCACCACGAAGCTCAAGGTGCCGGCGCTGTTCGCGGCGGCATCGAAGTCGGAGACGCGCAGCTCGCGAATCCAGCCAGCGCCGATGCGGAGCTGGGCCGCGACTGCGCCGCGGCCGTCCAGCTCTCGCACCGTCAGCTCGCGCCGGGCCTCATCCCCGCCCAGCGTCTCTGCCAGCCAGCTCAGCACGGGCGCCGGCAGCCCCACAACTTGAAAGTGGCAGTCTTCATACAGGATGCCCACCAGCTCATCGAAGCACCCCGCGAAGGAGCTGAGCGCGACGGAGCCGCTGAAGCCGCCGATCTCGAGCACGAAGTCACCGACGTACGGCGCCGGCCCCTCCGGCTCGGCGCCGGCCCCGGCGGGACCAGCCGGGCCCACAGGACCCTGGAGCCCCACGGGGCCCTGCGGACCGGCGGCGCCGGGCGTGCCCTGCTCCCCCTGAGCCCCTGTCAGCACGCGCTCGCCTACCAAGCCTTCCTGCTCGGGCTCACCTTTGCAGACGGGGCTGCTGGCCATGATCTCCTGCGAGCTGAGCCGCTGATCGCGATCCAGATCCGGGCCGCTGCGGAGGACCACGCCACCGTCCGGGCAGAGCGCGGCGGGCGCGGCGATGCTATCGCTCAGCCAGCTGGGATCGAGCTCCGTGGCGAGCGCGCGCAAGCGGCTGCCGTCGCAGTAATACAGCTGCTCCTCGCTACGTACGTAATACACCTCGCTCTGGTTCTCGCTCGTACACGCCGGTACCTCGCTGCGCAGCTCCAGCCCGATGATAGGCTGCGCCACCGCTGCCAGCGCCCCTTCTTCCACCAGCGGCGCCTCCTCGGAGCCGCACGCCAGCAGCGCCGGCGCGATCACACAAGGCCAAGAACTACGCATCAACTCTGCGCAACGCACCATCGATTCCCCTCTCGGTGTCTCCCCCGTTTTCAGTCTAGATAGCGGATGGTTCTGCGCCAGCACGCGGCACGCGAGAGGTGAAAGATCAGTGCCCGCGGTGAAACGCGCGTCTCAGACCCGTGCAACACGGAAGCGGACGGCGAGAGAGCAGCACACGAAAGTGCTGCGCTGGGCGCGACTTAACGTGACAAAACTCGGAGTTGGAGCTCCCGGTATACAGCTAGCAATGTACGCAGCGCGCGCGTCGCATGTGCTTTCCCTCGAGCATGCGCCAGAGATCAGGACTGCTGCTCAACTCGGCTGCTCAGCTCTGCAGACCAACTCTGCTGCTCAGCGCAACATCAGCGATTAGATCAAAGGGCCGCGCTCGGCGCATGCATCGCGCCCCACGATGCCATCACGCGCATGCCATCACGCGCATATCGCGCGCCTGCATCGCGCGCCTGCATCGCGCGCCCGCATCACGGTCATCGCACGCAACGCTGCACGCATCACCGTCAGCGAACTGGCTGCTCATCGGCTGCTGCAGGTGCCGCTGCGCGGATGAATGCGCCTGTGCCACATGACCCTGCCCGCGTGTTTTCGCTTTGGTTCGTGATTAACCAACCGATCTGGGGGGAGCGCGACATAACGCCACAACCCCCCAATTGTCGAGGAACACCTTGTCCCGTCACCGTCTAGGCACCCTGCTGGGCCTCTCGTTCGCTCTCTACCTGCCACTGGTCGCCTGCGGCGAGGATAACGACATCCTGCGCACGGACCTGCCGACTACCCAGAACCCGGGTCAGCAAAACCCGGATCAGCAGACTCCGGGCGAGCAGGATCCCGACCTCACCGACCCCAACCAGCTCAACTCTGGTGACACGTGCGAGCCCAGCGCCTGTGGCACGCCACCGGCCGGTGTTGCATGCTGTACCACCTCGGAAGATGTCACAGCAGTGCGCGCCGTCGCGGCCGACAAGTGCGGTGTCGACATGACCTCCCTCGGCTTCCCCGGCTGTGTCCAGAAGGATCAGCCCGGCGTGCTCGACTCCGCCTGCCCGGAGGTGCCGTTCCCGCCTGGCCCGCCCATGCCCGGCTGTTGCACTGCCGCGGGCGTGTGCGGCGGTATGGAGACCTTCATGGGCTTCGGCTGTACCACCAGCCCCGATTCGAGCACCTGGGTCGAGTGCGGGGGCTGATAGGCCCCTCTGCGTGAGTCACGCGCCGGGCGGAGCCGCAATGGCGAGCTCCCGCTCGGCGCGGCCACTGCTGATACCCGTCGTTGCGCCCGCTGGCAGCTGCTCTACCGGCAGCTGGCCGCCCGTCTCCTTGGAGTGAAGCCCAATCCAGATGCCAAGCTTGCCTGCCATCCGCACCGAGAATTTCTCGCTCGTCTTCTCCGACTCCGGCGCCGCCCCGGTGCTCCGCCTGAGCGGCAACGGTGATGGCGAGGTCGTGACCCCTCTGGATCGAACGCTCAAGCAGCTGCACGACGAGCTGGCCTTCTCCGGCGCGCGCTCGGTGGTCGTCGATCTGAGCGACCTCTATTTCATGAACTCATCGTGCCTGAAGGCGTTCGTGTCCTGGATCTACAAGGTCCGCACCTCGGGCAAGCCGTATCAGATCAGGATGCAGCTCAACCCGCGGCAACGCTGGCAGCAGCGCGGGCTCGAGCCGCTGCAACGGCTGGCGCCCGCCATCGTGTTCCTCGACGTCGTGTCCGAAGCAAGGGCCGCAGAGGGTGCTCGCACCAGCCGCCTGCCCGGCAGCGCCTCCGGTTCAGCGAGCGGAGGCGGCTCCCATGGCTGACGGAGGGTCCGCCGGCGTGACGGCCCAGAGCGCGCTGTTCATCCGCCTGGCGTTCGTGCCCACGCCCTCGCTGGTGTCCGGCATCGCCCGACTGGTGAGCGACTTCTGCAAGACGGGGCTGAGTGATCTGGACATCACCACGCGCTTCCACATGGCCGCGCACGAGCTCACGGAGAACATCGCCAAGTACTCCACCACCTCGCGCGCGAGTCTGGAGATCGAGCTCTCCGAGCACGGCGGCAAGCGGCTGCTGACCATGCGCACGAAGAACCATGCTGCCCCGGATCGGCTGGTGGAGGTGGAGCGGCGCTTGAAAGAGCTGCAGTCTGCTCCCGACCCCATCCAGCTGTACGATCGCCTGATCGAGGAGACAGCTCCGCTGGAGGGCGTATCGGGGCTGGGGCTGGCGCGCATCCGCGCCGAGGGGCTCGATTTCAACTACCAGATCGAGGGCGACGAGCTGACCTTGATCGTCCAAGAGCCATTGCCCGGGCCCGCGCTGAGTGGCGCCCACTAGCCACGGTTCGCGAGCCATGAGCAGGCAGCAGCGCCCGCGAGTGGGCCTGTTTCTCACGGGCGGCACGTACGCGTACCAGACCGAGATCATCTTCGGCGCGCACGAGGAGTGCGCGCGTCGCGACCTCGATCTGATCTGTCTGGCAGGCGGCAGCCTGGGCTGGGCAGATCCTCGGAGCTACTGCTACCAGATCGCCGCTCCGGAGGATCTGGACGCCGCCATCCTGGTGCCGGGCACATGGGGCGCTCCGCTGGACTCGCCGGCGGTGCAGGCGCTGCTGGACCGCTACCTGCACCTGCCCTCCTGCGTGATCGGGGCGCGCTACGGCGACGCGCCCTCGGTATGCATCGACAACGAAGGCGGCGTGGCCAGCATGACCAGCCACCTGCTGCAGGTCCACCGGCGCCAGCGCATCGGCTTCATCAGCGGCAAGGGCGTGGAGTCGGAGCAACGCCAGCGCGGCTTCGAGCGCGCGCTGCGCGAGGCGGGCCTGCCGCTGGATCCGGCGCTGCTGTTCGCCGGCGACTACACCTTCGAAGCTGGGCGCGCCGCCGCCGCCCGCTGGACGGAGGGCGGCGAGCTGGCGTGTGATGCCATCGTCGCGGCCAATGACTGGATGGCGCTCGGTGCGCTCGAGGTGCTGCAAGAGCGCGGCATCCGCGTGCCGGCCGATCTCTCGGTGGTGGGCTTTGACGACATCGAGCGGGCCAAGTTCAACTTCCCGCCCCTGACCACCATTCGCCAGCCGCCGCACCTGCTGGCGCTGGAGGCGGTGGCGCTGGTCGATGGCCTGCTGCGCGCCGAGCTGAGAGAGCGCCACGTAACGGTGCCCACCGCGCCGCAGGTCCGGCGCTCCTGCGGCTGCTTCGGCCACGTCTCGGCGCTCGGTACCTCCGTGCCGCCGCTGGACGGCGAGCACGCCTCGCTCGCGGACTCCCGCGCCAAGGTGGCAGCAGCAATGGCAGCGCGAGCCGCGGTGCTCGCCGCCGAGCTCCCGGCGAGCTGGGCGGAAGAACTGGTGGACGCACTGCTGCGCGATCTGAAGGGTCAGAGCGAACACGCCTTCGTCGATTGCCTGGGCCAGCTGCTGCGCAGCACGGCGCAGCACGGCAACATCACCGGCTGGCATCCGGTGGTGGCGGCGCTGCGCGAGCAGGCGCTGCCTTACTTGCTGCAGGATCCACGACAGGCCGCGCGGGCCGAGGCGCTGTTCGGGCGCGCGTACGTGACCATCGGCGAGCGCGCCGAGTTCGCCCAGGCCCGGCTGCTCGTCGAGCGCGAGGATGTGCTGCTCCGGCTGGAGGACGCCGGGCGCGAGGCGCGCACCGCGCTCGACTGGCCGGCGCTGTGCCGCGTGCTCACCGAGCACTTGCCGCGCTTTCGCATCCCACGCTTCTACGTGGCCACCGGCAACGGCGGCGCGGGCTCGGAGAGCCGACTGATGTACGCCTACGACGGCGGCAGCAGCCTGGAGCTGCCTGCCGGCGGTTTGCCGTTCAGGACCAGCCAGGTGCTGCCCGCTGCCTGTCGCCCCGAGGCACGCACCAGCCTGGTGACCCACGCGCTGTTCATGCGCGAGGAGATCCTCGGCTACTGCTGCCTCGAGCTGGGCCCGAAGAATGGCTCCGCGCTCAAGACCCTGGGCGAGCTGATCAGCGGCTCGCTCAAGGCCACTCAGCTGTCCGAGGCGCTGGTGGCGGAGGTGACCCGCCGCGAGCGCGCCGAGCACGCGCGCATGCACCAGGAGCTGGAGATCGCGGCTCGCATCCAGTCCGCCATCCAGCCCCGACAGCCCAACGTGCCCGGCCTGGAGCTGGCCACCGCGATGCAGCCCGCGAGCGAAGTCGGCGGCGACTACTTTGACATCCTGCCAGCGAGGGGCGGCTGCTGGTTGGGCATCGGCGATGTCGCTGGCCACGGGCTACCCGCGGGGCTGGTCATGCTGATGATCCAGTCGATCGTGGCGGCCAGCGTGCACAACCGCCCCGCGCTGGAGCCGCGCGAGGCCTGGTGCACGCTGAACAGCGTGCTGAGCCAGAACATCCGCGAGCGGCTGGAGCAGAGCGAGCACGCCACCCTGTGCTTGCTGCGCTACCACGCTTCGGGGCGGTTGCGCTTTGCCGGTGCGCACGAGGACTTGCTCGTGTATCGCAAGGCCAGCGGCGCCGTGGAGTGCGTGCACACCGCCGGCATCTGGGCGGGCATCAGCGGGGACGTTCTGGCGGAGGACGTGGAGGAGCGCGAGTGCCAGCTGAGCCCGGGGGATGTCTTCCTGCTGTACACCGATGGGGTCGTCGAGGCGATGTCGCCCTCCGGCGAGATGTATGGCATGGAGCGGCTGGAGGCCGTGCTGGCCCGTGAGGGCGAGCAGCCCGTGCAGACGATTTGCACGCGCATCCGGCAGGATGTGGCCCGCTGGATGGCGGGGCAAGCCGA
>JAICQL010000228.1 GCA_025937895.1 Polyangiaceae bacterium
GGGCACGGCGCAGTACTTCTCGGGCCGCATCTACGATGGCGTGTCGCTCGATCGCCTGACCAACTACTCGATCCGTCTCGAGTACTTCGACCGTACCATCCCCGGCACCGTGGACGCCAACGGTCGCTACTTCGTCGGGCCCCTGCTGGCCAACGCGGACTACTCGATCGTGGTCGAGGCCGAGGGCTATCGCAGCTTCCTTTCGCACAACGAGCGCATCGACGCCACGACCGAGAAATCGCTGCGTTCGCTGTATTACGACGCGTTCATGTATCCGGTGAACGTGACCACTCCGGGTGCGACCTGCCGGGTGCGGGTGAGCGACAGCACGGAGCTGCCGAGCGGCTTTCTGCGCTTCTCGCCGACCAGCAGCTCGATCTTGTTCGATGACGACTCGGAGAAGCCGGTGGGCGTCACCTCCAGCGACGCGGGGCGCCAGCTCTGGCAGAATGACGAGGACCTGCAGCAGCGCGCGCTGCTCGTGCCCTTCAGCGACGGTGAGGTCACGCTCGACAGTGGTCAGCTGGTGTACGGCGTGAACTACGCCGTGACGATCTACGGCGTGCCCGGGCACGAGTCGCTCGTCGGTAGCTACACTGCCGGCATCGACGGCGACCGCAGCTGGGTGCTCGATCCGCTCGGTAACACGCCGCTGGCCATCACCGCGCTGTCGACGGATGAGCTGGCGCTGCGCCCCGACGGGCAGCTGGAGATCCGCTTCAATCAGCCGATCGCGCTGGAGCCCGGGGTCAACCCCGCCACCCTGCAGCGCGCCCTGAACGACGCCTTCTCGATCTCGAGTCCGAACGAGGACGCCGACGGCAACCAGAACGTGCTGGTCAACGCGGGCGCGCTCACGCCGCCGATCGCGGCCAACTACCGCGGCGTGTCTTTCCAGATCGACGGCGATCGGCTGCGCTTCACCTGGAACCGCACGGGGCTCGACACCGTCGACGCCGATGATCCGATCGTGTCCGTCACGTACGGTGGCTTCGGCTCGGTGATGCTGTACCCCGTGGGCACGGCCAACGCCACGCCCGTGTCACTCCTGGATCTGCTCGGCTCCGGCAGCTCGCTGGTGCGCATGGTCGCCCAGTAAGCACGGCTGCCCAGTAAGCACGAACTTGGCTCCCGGCGGGCGCAGCGGCGTCTGGCCGGGAGCCGGCCTTTTGTGCGGCGTGCAGTGCCGCCAGCGAGCTCGTCGCAGCCGCAGCGTTCGGTCAGCTTCGTTCACTGCTGCCGCCGGAATTGTGAGGTTTGCGCGCGGCGCCCGGCACGGAAACGCTTCCGGTGCTGCGGCATGGCAGCGGAGTGGGCCAGAACGGTGCGCCGCTGGCGGTCGAGTTGCACCCAGCGCTCGCGGACAGTTGCATGCAGGTGGGCGCCTCGTGCTACGTCAGCCGTCATGCGAGCTCTCGGTGTGGGTGCGGCGATCTGGCTGGCGGCGGGTCTGGGGCTGGGCTGTGCGGATGGCGAGGAAGACGACCCTCTCGCGCCCTCTGCGCCCTTCACCGAAGCGAGCCCGGAGCCCGAGACGGGCACGGCCATGAACCAGCCCTCCGAGCCCGAGCCTGGAGCGGGCGCTGGCAGCGGTGAAACACCGCCGGCGCCGACCGGCATCAGCGAGCCGCCGCCCGCACCGGGGGAGCTGCCGGCGGAGAGCAACGGGCTCATCATCGACGGCATGTGCCGCCCGCTGTGCGCGAGCGCGGAGACGGACGCGGACGCCATGGGCGTGACCGACGGCTGGGGCTGGGAGAGCGAGACCAGCTGCGTGGTGCCCGGTGGTGCTCCGGCGAGCAGGGGCACGCCCTGCAGCATCGAGCCACCCGCGGGCGTGCCCACGCCGCCGCCGTACGTGCCGGACGGCAACGCCATCCGCCCCGAGGGCACGGACTCGGCGGGCTTCTTCGTGCTCGATGGCCGCCTGTACGATCGCCGCGGCAATGATTTCGTGATGCGCGGGGTGAACAACCCGCTCGCCTGGTTCCAGGACCGTCAGAGCGGCGCGCTGGCGTGGCTGACGGAGATCGCCTCGACTGGCGCGAACGCGGTGCGGCTGGTCTGGGAGACGGACGCCGGGGACGTGGCGCTACTGCGCGAGGCGGTGGAGCGCACCCTGGAGTTGCAGATGGTGCCCATGATCGAGCTGCACGACGTGACCGGCGACACCACGGCGGAGGGCCTGGCCAGCATGGCGCGCTACTACACCGAGACGGACGCGGTGAAGCAGATCCTGCTCGATCACGAGGACTCGCTGCTGGTCAACATCGCCAACGAGTGGACGGGCTCCGACGCCATCTTCACCCAGGCGTACACCGAGGCCATCAACATCTTCCGCAGCGCGGGCATCCGCCACACCCTGGTGATCGACTCCAATGGCTGGGGCCAGAATGCCAGTAGCGTGCTCACTCAGGGGCAGGCGCTGCTGGCCGCTGATCCGCAGCACAACCTGCTGTTCAGCGCGCACATGTACGAGCAATATCGCAATCCGCAGGCCATCCGCGATACCCTGGCGCGGGCCGTGAACGCGCAGCTGCCCTTCATCGTGGGCGAGTTTGGCTTTCAGCACGGCAGCGATGCGCAGGGCAACCCGTACCCGATCCCGTTCCAGGTGCTGCTGGAGGAGTCGGTGCGGCTGGGCATCGGCTACCTGGGCTGGTCCTGGACCGGCAACAGCGGCGGGGTCGAGTATCTGGATCTGACCGGGCGCAGCGGCAGCGCGATGGAGCTGACGCCCTGGGGCGATGAGCTCATCAACGGTGAGAACGGCATCCGCGCCACGGCGGACCCCGCCAGCATCTTCTTCGAGACACCGCCGGCGCTGTGAGCCGCGCGGCTCGTGTCGCAGGGCTGGCGCTCAGCCGGGCGGGAGCTCCGGCGCCTTCAGCTTCACCTCGGCCACCAGCACGCCATTGAGGCTGCTGAGCGCCTGGGCGAAGTTGCACGAGACGTTGAACTGAGAGATGCGTGAGGGCCACTTGGGGCCGTCGGGCGGCGTGCTGGGCTTGATGGTCAGCGGCAGGCTCAGGATGACGTTGACCCCGTGCGACTGGAGCTGCGTCTTGACCAAGCCCATCAGCTGGTTGGCGAGCTCGCGCACCCAGTCCTCGAGATCTGCCTGACGGTCCGTCTTGATGGGCAAGCTGCGCTTGAGCTGCTCCCGATCGAGCGCGATGGTCAGGTTGCCGCTCATGTCCTTGCCCACGAAATGAATGCGCCCGAGCAAGGGTGAGGCGCCGTCGGGGGTGGCGCCCGAGGTCACGTCGATGCCGTAGGCCGCGAACAGTGCCCGGCACGACTCGGCCAGGATGGCTTGCAGAGCGGCTTGTGGGTCGTCGCCTAGATCCGAGGGGTTGAAACTCATGCTCATGACTGGTGATCTCGCGGGGGTTCTGCCGGGTTGCGCGCGTCTCCCTGGACGGTAAACGGCTCCTCTGCAGGCTACATTCAACCCAATCACGCCGCAGCGTTCCGTCGGGGTGAGGGTTACGAGGCCTACATGTCGCAGGCTCTGCGGTGCGCCGCTGGCCGCGCGCCGCCGCACCTGGCTGCGCCCGCTCAGAAGCCCTTGATTCCGAGGCCCACCGAGCAATCCACCCGCCGCACCAGCACGTTGATGCTGCCGATCTGGGCCACCTCGCGCCCGTGGGTCAGCGCGCGGAAGGCGGTGCAACTGACGTCGATGTGCTCCGGACGCGCCCGGGTGCACCAGTACGGGTTGTTTGGGTGGTTGTGTGGGCAGGCGTCGATCAGCTGCACCACCACGCTCTTGCCGGGCGCGCAGAACTCGCCGTGGGTCAGGCCATCATTCTGGAAGGAGTGCTTGCCCTGGGCGTCGCAGGTGACCTCCACGCATTGGCCGCAGTTGCCCTGGTCGGGGCAGCGCGGCGGCGTGCGGCACACGCCGCCCTTGTCCTGGCCGGCGCACACACAGGGCGCGCCGCTCCACAGCGACGACAGATCGCCGGTGGCGCCGAAGTAGACCTCGTTGCCGCCGCCCAGGGCGAGCTGGCCAGAGTTGATGCAGGTCGAGCGGTTGAGATCCGAGTCGCCCGGATCATCGAAGCCGAAGGGCGCGCAGTCGGCTTCCCCGAACATCGTGGCCGTGAAGTCCTTCAGCCAGCCCTCGCCCGGTGGTGGTGGCGGAGGGGGCGGAGGGGGCGGCAGATCCGGCGCGTCACACGGCAGGCCCTGCAGCGCGGCGACCGACGCAGAGACGATGCAGCTCTGCTCGTGCTCGTAGCCAAAGCCATCGCCATCCGGGTCGGACTCTGCCGGGCGGCGGCAGAACGGCCGGCACTCGGTCTTGCCATCCGCCAGCAGCACGTCGATGCCATCGCCGCTGGGCAGCGGCTTCTCCCCCGGATCGCAGGGCAAGCCGCCGAGCGCCGCGGCGCTGCCGGGTACGATGCACTCGCGCCGGCGCTCGTAGCCCCAGCCGTCGTTCACGCCCGTCTTCCGATCGGGATCGGTGAGGCCACTGGAACACACGGGCAAGCAGCGCCCCTCGCGGAAGATGCCGTTGCCGGGCGGCGGCACGCTGGGCAGCGGGGTCACGTCACACTCCAGCAAGCTGAGCGCGAGGGTGGTGCCGTCGGCGATGCAGGTGCGCTGGCCCTCGTAGCCGAAGCCGTCGAGGTTGCCCTGGTTGTCTGGATCGGTCAGGCGCGCGAAGCCGCACTTGGGCAGGCACTGCGGGGCGGGCCCCTCGCCCACCAGCAAGCCATCAGCCGCGCGCAGCGCCGCGCCCGCGGCGCTCTTCTTCACGGCACGCTGCGGCGCTGGCTTTTTCTCCGAGCCTGGCTTTTTCTCCGGGTCTGCCTTCTCGGGCGCCTGCTCCGCGAGCTTCTGCCCGCTTGCGGTGGCGAGCGCGCCCGGCCCGGGTTTCGCGCTCGACTCGGCCCTTGCGCTGTCCAGTTTCGTGCTCGCTTCGGACTTGCTGCCGCGCTCCGGCGCGAGCTCCGGGCTCATCGCGCACAGCCCGAGCAGGACAGGCCCGAGCAGCACAGGCCCGTGCAGCCAGCTGCCGCGCAGCGCAGCGCCCGGAGTGCCCCACCGCCTGCAGCCTACACGCGTCTCGAACGTCTTCACGCGCGCCCAGCCTAGTCGGCGCTCGTGCCAGGCACAGCCGAAAGTGAGGGATTCGGCCTGTGCCTTGGGGTGTTGCGGGGCAGCCCCGGCGCTTCCGCGCCTTGCCAGGGCCTGGTGGCGGATTATCATCAATTCGGCCCGGCTACCGCGGTGGCGGAGCGCGGGGGGAGATGCATGAAGCGCGCATGAAGGGCACGGTGCTCATCGTCGACGACAGCCTGACTGTCCGCATGGACCTGGCGCAGGCGTTCGAGGCCGATGGGTTTGCCGTGTTGCCCTGTCGCAATGGCGCCGAGGCGCGACAGCGCGTGGCAGAAGAGACGGTCTCTGCCGCCGTGCTGGACGTGCTGCTGCCGGACACCGACGGCGTGGCGCTGCTGGAGGAGCTGCGCGCCGGCCCCCACCGTGACCTGCCGATCTTGATGCTATCGACCGAGGCCGAGGTCAAGGATCGCATCCGCGGCCTGGAGCGCGGCGCAGACGACTACATCGGCAAGCCGTATGACCCTGGCTACGTGGTAGCACGGCTCAATGAGCTGCTGCGCCTGCGGCAGCCGCCTGCGGCCAGGTCCGCCACCATCCTGGTCGTGGACGACAGCAGCACCTTCCGCGAGCAGCTGCGCGAGGTGCTGGAGCAGGGCGGCTACACCGTGCAGTGCGCGTCCAGTGGGGAGGAGGGCTTGCGCATCATGTCGCGCATCCGCCCGCTGGCACTGATCGTGGACGGGGTGATGCCCGACCTCGACGGTGCCACCGTGGTGCGGCGGGTGCGGCTGGACGAGGCGCTGCGGGGCACGCCCTGCTTGCTGCTGACCGCCTCGGAGGAGGGCGAAGCGGAGCTGGCGGCGCTGGACGCTGGCGCGGACGCCTTCGTGCGCAAGGGCGAAGACCCGGCGGTGATCCTGGCGCGCTTGCGCGCCGTGCTGCGCACCGCACGCGCGGAGCTGGTCGACACCACCGCCCCGCTGCTCGGGCCCAAGCGCGTGCTGGTCGTGGACGACAGCGAGACGTACCTGCAGGAGACGGCGAACCTGCTGCGCGCCGAGGGCTATGACGTGGTGCTGGCGCGCTCGGGGGAGCAGGCGCTGGAGATGCTGCGCGTGCAGCCGGTGGACTGCGTCCTGCTCGACCTGATCATGCCGGGCCTGGGCGGCAAGGAGACCTGTCGGCAGCTCAAGAGCTCCCCGGCGCTGCGTGACGTGCCGCTGATCATGGTCACCTCGGTGGAGGATCGCGAGGCGATGATCGAGGGGCTGGCGCTGGGGGCCGACGACTACATCGCCAAATCGAGCGAGTTCGTGGTGCTCAAGGCGCGGCTGCGCGCGCAGATCCGCCGCAAGCAGTTCGAGGACGAGCACCGGCGCATCCAGGATGAGCTGCTGGCCAGCGAGCGGCGCACCGCGGAGGCGCGCGCGGCACGGCTGATCGCCGAGGCGCGGGCGGAGCACGCCGAGGAGCTGGATCGCAAGAACAAGGAGCTGGAGGCATTCAGCTACTCCGTCTCGCATGATCTGCGGGCGCCGCTGCGCAGCATCGACGGCTTCAGCCAGGCGCTGCTGGAGGATTTCGGCGACAAGCTGGAGCCGCGCGCGCTCGGCTACCTGATGCGGGTGAGGAACGCCGCGCAGCGCATGGGCGAGCTGATCGATGATCTGCTGGAGCTCTCGCGCCTGGGGCGGGCGGAGCTGCACGAGACGCCGATGGATCTGGCCGAGCTGGCGCGCACGGTGGCCGACGAGCTGGCTCGCCGTCACGGCGAGCGTCACGTGACCTTCGTCGCGCCGAGCACCTTGCCGGTGTACGCCGATCGCCGGTTGCTACAGGTGGTGCTGGAGAACCTGCTGGGCAACGCCTGGAAGTTCACGAGCAAGGTGGCAGACGCGCGGGTGGAGCTGGGGGTGACGCAGGCAGCGGAGCCAGCCCGGGAGCACACAGCGGAGCCAGCCCTGGAGGGCCGCTGCTATTTCGTGCGCGACAACGGCGCGGGCTTCGACATGGCCTACGCCGCGCGCCTCTTCAGCCCGTTTCAGCGCTTGCACACGGAGGAGGACTTTGCCGGTACGGGCATCGGCCTGGCCACCGTGCAGCGGGTGATCGATCGCCACGGCGGGCGGGTCTGGGCGCACGGCGAGGTGGGCAAGGGCGCCACCATCTACTTCACCTTGCCGCGCGAGCCGCAGGCACAGCCGGTGCTGCCGCCACGCTCCGCGGCGCCGTACGCCTGAGCGCCGCGGCGGCCAGCTCGCTGCGCACCGCGCCCGCGGTCTTGCCGGTCCAGCGCCGGAACGCGCGATGGAACGGGCTCGGCTCCGAGTAGCTCAGCAGGTACGCCACTTCGGAGATGGAGAGGGTGGGGTCGGCGATGTAGCGCAGCCCCAGCTCGCGCCGCACCTCGTCCAGCAGGGCGTCGAACGTGGTCTGCTCGCTGGCCAGCCGCCGCTGCAAGCTGCGCTCGCTCACGCGCAGGCTCCTGGCGATGAGCTGCAGCGAGACCGCGTCGCGCCCCAGTTGCTCGGTGAGCTGGCGGCGCACGCGCTGCGCGTAGGAGCCGCCGGGCTCGGGCATGGCGTCGAGCAGCGCCTGTGCGTGCCGCTCCACTATGCGCGACAGCGCCGCGTCCGCCTGCAAGGATGGCCGCTCCAGATCCGCGCGCCGCCAGAGCAGCGCGTTGACCGGCGCCGCAAAGCGCGGCCGCACGCCGAAGACGCGCACGTGCTCGTCGAGCGAGCTCGGCTCGGCGTGCCGGAACTCGACGGCCAGCGGCGGCAGGCGCACGCCGGTGATCTGACTGGCGATGACCACGTGCGAGGCCAGGGTGAACTCCGCCGAGTGACGGCTCTGCACGCCAAAGCCGTTGAGGAACGCGTGCTCCACCCGGGTCAGCGCGCCGTGCTCCGGTGAGGTCTCGTCCAGCAAGGTGTACACCGCGGCGTCGTGCTCCAGCCGGTTGTAGCGCGCCAGCCGCTCCAGCGCGTGGCTCACCGTCGGCGCGCTGCGTAGCACGTAGTCGAGCACGTCGAACACTCCCGGTCGTAGCAGCTCCGCAGCGTGCAGCCCGATGTGGTCGTCGCCGCTGCGCCGCGCCGCTTCTTCCCACAGCGCGGTCTCCGTCTCGAGGGTCATGCGCGCGTCGGGCGTGGCCGCGCTGGCGGGATCAAAGCCAGTGGCCGCCGTCAGCAGCTCGGCGGGCACCCCGCGCGTGCTGGCCGTGTGCACGATCATGGCGCCGATGCGCGCTGACATCTCGATGCTCATTTCTCGCTCCTCCCGGCGATCATTCCGCTGCTTTCTGCCCGCAGCTCGCGCCGCTGCTGCCCATGGCGCCCCACAGGCGGGCCACAGGCGGGCCACTTGGCGGGCTGCAGGCGGGTTGCAGCTCGGCGGTGCCTCGAGTCACTCATTCTGGCGCCTGGAGTCACGCGCCGCGGGGCGCGCCTGCCTACGTCCTCTCTTGCAGGGGCGAGCACTCCGGCAGCTGACGCTGCGGACGGCTGCGCGAGGCCCTGCGGGAGGAGACAGCGATGATGATGACGACGAAGGCATGGCTCCGCGCTCTCGGTCCGAGCGCCGCTGGTCTGGCCCTGCTGGCCACCACCCCGCTGCATGCCGAAGAGCAAGACGAGGCCTTGGCCAGCGCGAGCACATCGGACGAGTGGCGGCCCCACGCGGACGTGGAGATCGATCCCCTCGCGTATGCCTTTGGCGGCCACTCCGTGCACATGGGCATCGGCTACGGCAAGCTGCGCGTCGACCTGGGCGCGTTTGCGCTCGACAACCCCGGCTTCCTGGAGCCGACGAACGGCCTGCAGACCTCCACCAGCGGCTTCGGCCTGAAGCTGCAATACTTCCCGTTTCAGGAGCAGAAGGGCGCCTTCATCGGCGTGCAGTCGGAGCTGGTCAGCACCCTGATCGAGTCCGAGCGCAGCAACGCGGCGCATCGCGATCGCGGCCTGACTGCGGGCCTGCTGGTGGGCTGGCGCTTTCCGATCGTCGCCGGCCTGTACGTCACGCCCTGGGTGCTGCTCAACTACGACATCGACGCCGAAGACGTGGAGCTCGATGGCCTCCGCCATGAGGGGAGTGGCCTCAATCCGCCAGTTCCGCTCGTTCATATCGGTTACAGCTTTCTGTAAGGAGCCTCAGAGGGATTCAAGGAGCCGAGGAGCCGAGGAGCTCAGGGGGGAGCAGAGAGAGGGCTCGGAGCCGTGCGGTGTCGAGCGACGCCAGGATGTGCCCCCGCTCGGCCCCTCGCGCAGTGCCGCACAGCGGGCACATTCTGAAGACGCCCCGCAACGCACGGCACCGAGCCCTCTCTCCGCTCCCCCCTGGGCTCCTCGGCTCCTGGGCTCCTTGAACCCGTTCCTGGGCACAAAAAGCGTGCTGCACGGCTGGCAAACGCCAGCTCGTTGCAGCACGCACCCGCCGAGCCGGGGAGGATGGAGCCCGCGCTCGGCCCAGAAGAGCTTGGGTCGAGCAGGTAACGCCAGCAAGGGGCCGCCAGGCATGTGTGCGCAGTGACCCGCAGCCCGTGGCGTTCGGCGACGCCAGCGACGCTGGCTGTCCGCTCTCGCGGACAGCCGCCGGGCGCCGGGCTCTGCTAGCGGGCGCCGGCGAGCACGGCGTTCATGTTGTCGATGGTGTCGTCGATCTGGCTGCAGCTGACGTGACCGATGCTGATGGCGTCGGTCACGCCGGTGGTGAGCGCCAGCTCCAGCGACTGGCGCCGCTGCTCCGGAGTGCGCCAGTGTCCGGCGCCGTAGATCTTCATGCCCACGACGCCCTTGCCGTTGGCACGCGCCAGCCGCAGCGTGTCTGCCACTTGCTCGACGGTGCCATCCGGATCCATGCGCTGGTGGCCCGGGTTGATGCGCGCGAAGAGCACGTCCACCCACGGATCCTGCGCGGCCACGCGCAGCGCCGCGAGCGTATGGCAGGAGCAGCCGACGGCGCGCACCACTCCGCGCTGCTTCAGCTCCGACAGCTCGTCGCGCATGCGCGCCTGCTGGGTGGGCCAGCGTGCATCCGTCACGCAGTGGATCAGCACGGCGTCCAGATAGTCCGTGCCCAGCTCGCGCAAGAAGCGCTCGACCTCGGGCCGCGCCGTCTCGGTCGGGGTCATCTTGGGCGCGCCCTCGGCGAACCAGATCTTGCTCAGCAGGATCAGGTCCTCTCGCCGTAGCTCGGCGATGGTGGCCTTCACGTAGAGGTGGGCGCCGTACAGATCGGCCGTGTCGATGAAGGCGGCGCCGCGCTCCACCCCGTGCCGCAACATCCGCACGAACTCGCGCTGGCCCAGTTGCGTCTGCTCCGACTCGCGCGCCCAGCCCCCGCTGCCGGTGCCGAGCGCGAGGCGCGGCACCATCAACGCAGGGCCATCCGGGGTGGAGCGACCGAGCGGCACTCGCTCGGTGGCGCGCTCCGCTCTCGCCGTGCTCTGCCGCAACGCCGGTGCCGCCATCACGAGAGCTCCTGCAGCGCCTGCGCCAGACGCTCGTATTCATCGAGGGTGTTGTACAGCTGCGCCGAGACGCGCAGCACGCGCTGCGGCCGCGCAGGCCAGCTGGCGACCACCACCTCGAAGCCGCGGCGCGACAGCTCGCGGTACAGCGGGTCCGGGGCGTGGGAGTGGGCGGCGACCTCTGCTTCTGCGGCGCTCAGCTCTGGACCGGGCTTCAGCGGGATGGATGCCATCGAGCCGATCAGCTCATCGGGCGCGGGACGCGGGCAGCCCAGCGCGGCGCACAGGGTGTCGCGCGCTCGTAGCGCGAGGCGATGGTTCTCCTCGCGCAGCTGGCGCCAGCCGCCGGGCAGCAGGCTGCCCATGAACTCCAGGGTGCGGTCCAGGCACAGCCAGGCCGTCGGATCGCTGGTGCCGGTCCAGTCGAACATGGCCTGAAAGCGCCGCGGCTCCGGCTCGGAGAAGCCGTGGCTCACCACCGAGGGCAAGATCTGCGCGCGCAGCTCCGGGCGCACCCAGAGCATGCCGGCGCCCTTCGGCGCGCACGTCCACTTGTGAAAGTTGGTGGCGTAGTAGTCGACCCCGAGCGCACGCACGTCGAGCTCCACCATGCCCGCGGCGTGTGCGCCGTCGACCAGCGACGACACGCCGTGCTCGCGCAGCACCCTGGCGATGGCGGCGACGGGCATCACCAGCGCGGTGGCGCTGGTCACGTGATCGAGCAGGCACAGCCGCGTGCGCGGCCCCAGCGCGGCGCGGAGGGCCGCCACCAGCTGCTCGGGCGACTCCAGCGGAAAGGGCAGAGCCGCCACCTTCACCGTGGCGCCCCACTGCTGCGCCACGAAGCGCAGCGCGTTCACGCAGGCAGGGTACGCCTGGTTCGTGGTCAAGAGCTCATCGCCGGGCTGAAAGCGCAAGGAGCGCAGCACTGCGTTGACCCCCTCGGTGGCGTTGCGCACGAAGACGATGTCTGCCGGATCCGCCCCGACGAAGGGCCCCACCAGCTTGCGCAGCCGCTCCAGCTCCGCCGGCACGGCGTGCATGAACTGCACGGGCGAGGCCTCGAGCCGCTTGCGCAGCTCCGCCTGATGGTCGAGCACGGCGCGCGGGCAGGCGCCGAAGGAGCCATGGTTCAAAAACGTCAGCGTGGGATCGAGGCTCCAGTGCCGCCGCATCTCGAGCATGCTGCAGTGGTAGACCAATTCGGGCCGCATCGCACGCCCGGCGAGGAGCATTTGCCGCCTCGCAGCCCTGCCTCGGCGCGAGCTGCCTCGGCGCGAGCTGCCTCAGCGCCCGCCGGCGAGCGCCTTGACGAGCCGGTAGAGATACTCCTGGCCACGGTAGAAGGCC
Source organism: Polyangiaceae bacterium (assembly GCA_025937895.1). Lineage (GTDB taxonomy): Bacteria > Myxococcota_A > Polyangia > Polyangiales > Polyangiaceae > SZUA-265. The sequence continues at coordinate 11,903 of JAICQL010000228.1, forward strand.
TCCACGTTCACCCGCTCGTCCTTGCCGTGGGCGCGCACGTCGAAGATATCGCTGGCGAGCCCCGAGTGGCCATACGTCGGGATACCGGCGTTGCGCAGAAAGCGCCCATCGGTGGCGCCGGCGGACATCGTGGGCAAGAGCGGCGTGCCGGGCCAGAACTCGGCGCTGATGCGCTCGATCGCCGCGTTCAAATCGGGGCGGGCGGGAGAGGGCGCGCTCACCACGTCACTGCCCTCGGCGCGCACCTCGATCTGAGGATCGCCGAGCACCCGCAGCAATGTGGCCCGCACCTCGTCCGGCGTGACCCCGGGCAAGATACGGCAATTGACGAGCGCGCGCGCCAGCTGGGGCAGCGCGTTATCCGCGTGCCCGGCCTCCAGGCGAGTGGCGACGCAGGTGGTGCGCAGCTGAGCGTTGTACGGTGGCTTGCTCGACAGCCGCTCCAGCGCCTTCGGATCGGGCCTGGGCGAGAGCAGCGAGCGCAGATCGGCAGCCAGCTCGCCGCTCTCGATGCTGGCCATGCGCTCGAAATACTGGCGGGTGGTGGGGTTCAGCTGCACCGGGAAGCCGAAGGCCTCCAGCTTGCTCAGCCCGCGCGCGAGCGTGTAGATGGCGTTATCCTTGCGCGGCTGAGAGCTGTGGCCGCCCGGGTTGGTGACGGTCAATGAGTAGCTCTGAAACAGCTTCTCCGTCTGTTGCACCGAGTTCCAGATGGGCTTGCCCTCTTTCACTCCCACGCCGCCGCCCTCGTTCAGGGCAAACTCGGCGTCGATCTTGTCGCGGTGCTTCTCCAGCAGCCAGCGGATGCCGACGTGATCGCGATCGCCGATCTCCTCGTCGGCGGTGAGCGCCAGGATCACGTCGCGCTCCGGCTGGTAGCGCTCCTGCCGGTAGCGGATCAGGTTGGCCACGAAGGCGGCGGCCATGTATTTGTCGTCTGCCGTGCCGCGCCCGTAAAAATAGCCGTCTTTCTCCAC
>JAICQL010000369.1 GCA_025937895.1 Polyangiaceae bacterium
CATGGCGGGTGGGGTGGCGCACGACTTCAACAATCTACTGTGCGGAGTGGTGGGCAACGCAGAGATCGCGCTGCGCAAGGTCCCGCCCGATGCCCCCGAGCTGCTGGCGCACTGCCTGGGTGAGATCAAGAACTTCGCGGGGGAGGCAGCGCAGCTGAGCAAGCAGATGCTGGCGTACGCGGGCAAGCGCAGCCTCGGCATCGTGGCGCTGTCGCTCAACGCCGAGCTCACCAGCGCCATGCGGCTGTTGCACGCCACCGTCTCCGCCAAGGCCCGCCTGGTGCTCGAGCTGGGCGAGGAGCTGCCGGAGGTCGCGGCGGATCGCTTTCAGCTACGCCAGGTGGTCACCAACCTCGTGCTCAACGCGCTGGACGCCATGGAGGGCAAGCGCGGCGTCTTGACCCTGCGCACCGAGCCTGTGCGGCTCGAGGCGGAGCAGGCCAAGCCGTATTCGGTGGAGTCCGGAGAGTACGTGAGGCTCGCGGTCGAAGACACCGGCTCGGGCATCCCCCCGGACGCGCGCGAGCGCCTGTTCGAGCCGTTCTTCTCGACCAAGGCGCCGGGCAGGGGCATGGGCCTGGCAGCGGCTGCCGGCATCGTGCGCACCCACCGCGGCTGGATCGGCATCGACCATACCTCGCAGCAGGGGACGCGCTTCGGCATCCTGCTGCCCGTCGCGCGCGAGTCCACCCCCAGGCCCAAGAGCGTCCCACCGGCGTCCGTCGCGCCGCTCGGGGGGCGGAGCATCCTCCTCATCGATGACGAGCCCGCGGTGCGGGTGGTGACGGCGCGCCTGCTGAACGAGCTGGGGCACCGCGTGCAGACGGCGGACAGCGGGCAGCGCGGGCTGGAGGTGTTCAGCGAGCAGCCCCACGCCATCGACCTGGTGGTGCTGGACCTGACCATGCCCGAGGCGACTGGCGAGCAGATCCTGGAGGAGCTGCGACGGGTGCGCGCCGACGTGCCCGTGGTGATCACCAGCGGGTTTCAGGCGCAGGACGCCTCGAAGCTGTTGCACGTGCCCAACGTCATCGGCTTCCTGGACAAGCCTCATACGCTCAGCAACCTCGAGCAGGTGCTTGCCGCCCTCGATGCACGGGCGCCGAGCGTGCGCGTCGCCTGAGCGCCAAGTCGCCCGAGCGCGAAACCATCCCGTCATCGAGCCGTAGCCGGCATGGCTAGCCCGGCATTGCCAGGCGCCAGCCAGCACGATTCGCATGAGACGCGAGATGCGCTTCGGATGCAAGCACCACGTGCAACTTCCCATCATGGCCGCGTGGCACTGATCTTTGCACACGCGAGTCGAGAACGAATTCGTCAGCCCCGCCCCTAAACCTCTGTGCGAGCTCGGACGATATGGGTGTCAAGCTTCTGACACCCCCGGAGGGACGAGCATGGCCGTTGATGAGGGTTCGGTGGTTCGCGCCACGAGTCATTCAGTGCTCTTGCATAACGAGAGCGGCATGGCTCCAAGCGACGTGACCAAGCCGGCGTTGGCGCGGCGCAGCGAGAGCAGCCCGCTGTCCTGGTTTCAGGAACGGATGTGGGTTCACTACCGGCGCGATCCCGAGAACACCAGCTACAATCTCCCGCTCTTGCTGCTCATTCAAGGCAAGCTCGACGTCGCAGCGCTGGAGCAGAGCCTGAGCGAGATCGTGGTCCGCCACGAGAGCCTCCGCACCTACTACGACCAGACGGAGGAGGGCGAGCCCGTGCAGTTCGTGGCGCCGCCCGAGCCCGTGCGGCTGCCGGCGGTCGCGGTCGATCCAGCGCAGTTCCTGGAGCGGCTGAAGCAGCACCTGGAGCACCGATTCGACCTGCGCCGCGGGCCGATCTTCATCGCCAACCTGCTGCGCCTGGAGGAGGACCGGTACCTGCTGGCCTTCAACGTGCACCACGTGGCGGCCGACGCCTGGTCGCTGCGCGCGGTCTTCCTGAGCGAGCTGTTGACCGCGTATTCGGCCTTCGGCCGCGGAGAGCAGCCCGTGCTGCCGGTGCTGCCGGTGCAATACAGGGAGTACTCCGTCTTGCAGCGGACGCGCGACGTGTCGCTGGACCTCGACTACTGGCGCCACACCCTGGACGGCTACGAGGACACGCTGGAGCTGCCGACCGAGCGTACCCGGCAAGCCAAATCGTGCACCACCAGCGCCAAGCTGAAGTACGCCTACTCGCGCGAGTTTGCGGCCGAGCTCGAGCGCTTCTCCCGCCGGCACGGCTGCACCCTGTTCATGACCTTGCTGGCCGCGCTGGGCGTGACGCTCAGCCGCTACACCAACAAGGACGACCTGTGCATCGGCACCACCACGTCCAACCGAACGCAGGTCGAGCTGGAGCCGTTGATCGGCTTCTTCATCAACATCTTGCCGCTGCGCCTGAACATCGACGAGCAGGCCAGCGTCGCTGCCTTGCTCAAGGCCGTGCGCGCACAGGTGCTGGCCGGCTTCGAGCACCAGGCCGTGCCCTTCGAGCAGATCCTGCAGGCGGCGGGTGTGGTGCACCGCGGCAGCGGCAACCCACTGGTACCCATCGTCATGCGGCACCAGAACTTCCCGCGCACCTCGCTGACGGCCGCCCTGCCTGGGGGCGTGAAGTTCCTGCCTTACCCGGGGTCCGGCGAGCCAGACCCGGCGCTGAAGAAGGTGCTCGAGCGCGAGCACGTGCCCTCGCGCTGCGAGATCGAGCTGTCGTATGCAGGCGGCGGAGAAGACCTCAGCCTGGAGGTCGAATACGCCTCCGATCTGTACAGTCAGGCTGAGATCGAGCGCCTGCTGGCGCACCATCAGCGGGTGCTGGAGGGCATGTTCGCCGACGCCAGCCGGAGGGTGCTCGACCTGCCGCTGTTGCGCGACTCCGATGTTCAGAAGCTGGTGGAGCAGCTGAGCCGCGCCGCGCAGCCGGCAGCGCCGGCGAGCGCCGCCGCGCCGCGCTCGTTCGTGGAGCGCTTCGAGGCGCAGGTGAAGCGAGCTGCGTCCGACGTGGCCTGCTGGGACGAGGAGGGCGCATGGAGCTACCTGGAGCTGGCGCAGCACGCAAACCAGGTGGCACACGCGCTCCTGGCCCGGGGCGTGCAGCGCGGTGACCTGGTGGCGGTGTGCCTGGAGCGGAGCGGCCAGCTGCTCGCCACCCTGCTCGGCATCTGGAAGGCAGGCGCAGCGTACGTGCCGCTCGACCCGGCTTACCCCAGGGCATACCTGCGGCAGATCCTCGATGACGCCCGGCCGCGCGTGGTGGTCTGCAGCGCCCAGCAGCAGCCCTTGCTGGAGCTGGACGACGCTCGCTGCCTGAAGCTCGAGCAGGTCTGGGCAGGCGAGCCGAAGGACCCGGACAGCCCGCCCAGGCTGCAGGTGGGCCCCGAGGCACTGGCGTACTTGATGTACACGTCGGGCTCCACGGGCACGCCCAAGGGAGTACGCGTGCCGCACCGCCAGCTGGACAACTGGCTGAGCGCGCTCGAGCGCAGCTTGCCGTTCGAGCCGGGCGAGGTCGTGGCGCAGAAGACCACGTTCGTCTTTGCCGTGGCGGTGAAGGAGCTGTTCGCCGGGCTGCTCAACGGCTGCCCGCAGGCCTTCATCGACAACGACACCGTGCGGGACACGGCGGCCTTCGTCGCAGCGCTGGCCAAACACAGGGTCAGCCGCCTCAACCTCGGGCCCTCACACCTGGCCAGCGTCATCGAGCACCTGCGCTCGAGCGGCCAGCGGTTACCCGCGCTGAAGGTCTGCATCACCGCAGGCGAGCCGCTGCCGCGAGCCACGGTGCTGGCCTTTCGCGAGCTCTTCCCCGGCGCGCGCTTGCTCAACAACTACGGCTGCACCGAGCTGAACGACATCTGCTACTACGACACCGCGAGCTTCGACGGCCAGCGCGACTTCGTGCCCATTGGCACGCCGATCCACGACACGCGCGTGTACGTGCTCGATGGCCACGGCCGGCTGGTGCCGGAGGGCGTGCCGGGCGAGCTGCATGTCTCCTCACTGAGCGTGCCCGAGGGCTACCACGGTCTGGAGAGCCTGACCCTGGAGCGCTTCTCCCCCAATCCCTTCGCCGCCGAGCCGGGCGAGCGCCTGTACAACACGGGCGACGTCGTGCGCTGGCTGCCGGATGGCACGCTCGACTTCATCGGCCGCTGGGACTTCCAGGTCAAGGTGCGCGGCTTCCGCGTCGACGTGCGCCAGGTGGAGAAGGTGCTGGGCGACTTCCCGGGCATCGGGGCCCGCGCCGTGGTGGGCAAGGGAGACCGGCTGATCGCGTATTACACGAGCGAGCCCGGCACGCCCGTGCAGCTGGCGGAGCTGCGCACCTTCCTGCAGGAGCGGCTGCCCGCGTACATGGTGCCGGACGCCTTCGTGCTGCTGGACGCCATGCCGCAGCTGCCCAACGGCAAGCTGAACCGCCGCGCGCTCTGGGAGGCGCAGGGCGAGCTGCAGCAGCGCGGCGCGTACGAAGCACCGGCGACCCCGACGGAGCGCACCCTGGCGGCCATCTGGGCGCAGGTGGTGGAGGTGCCGGGCGAGCACATCGGGCGCCAGAGCGACTTCTTCGACATCGGAGGCCA
>JAICQL010000338.1 GCA_025937895.1 Polyangiaceae bacterium
AAGACGAGTGGGTGTACGTGTTCCGGGGCGTGCTCAGCAATCAGCACAGCACGCCGGTGCTGGTGGATTGGTTTGGCGTGCGCAGCGTGCCGAAGCGCCCGGCTACCGTGGAGAGCCTGCGCAACCTGGCCGCGCTGGTCGGGCTCGATCAGCAGCTGGTCAACCGCAAGCAGAAGTTCGACTCGGAGGCGCTTCGCGGTCGCCTGAGCAGCGCCGTAGCCACCGCGACGGAGTACATGCAGACGCTTCGCTCGCAGCGTGGCAAACGGCTCATCCCCGAGCTGCGCGAACAGAAGCGCAAGATCGAGGCCTGGGTCGAGCGGCGCACGACCGCTCTGCAGAAGGCGCAGGCGGACGCCACCGCCAGCGGCCGCAAGCCAACCCCCGCGCAGGAGCAGAAGTGGCGCGACCAGGAGCGGCACACGGAGCGCGTGCGCGAGGAAGGCGTCGCCTGGATGGATCGGCTGAAGACGAGCGACCAGCCCTATCTGCGGCTGTGCGCGGTGATCGGCGCTGGCGACGGGGAGATGGCGCGCTAGGACTCCGAGGCGCCGGCGCCTTCAGGCGCTCCACGGATCCAACAAGGAAATTCCGAGATCGCGAAAGTCGGCAATATTGCGGGTCGCCAGCTCCAGCCCGTACGCTCTCGCGATGCCGGCAATCTGCAGATCCGCGAGCTTGGCCGGTACCTGATGCAGAGCCAGCCCGCTCTTGCGGGCGCTGTCGAACAACTGGGCGGCCGCTTCCGCTGCAGCAGAATCAAAGGCATAGGTTCGGTCGGCAAAGCGCGCGAGCGCACGGTTGAGCGCGTTCCCCAGCACGTCCTTCCGCTTGCCGCTCGCGAGCAGTGTCAAGCCGGCGCGCAGCTCAAACACCGTCAGAGTCGAGATGGCGGACTCCGCAAAGTGCTCGTCGAGCCAGGCCACAACCTGCGCGGCTGGTGCCGGCTTCATGGCTTCGGACAGCACGTTGGTATCGAGAAGGATCAACGATCCAGCTCCTATTCGAGCTCAGATGGACGCATGGGTGCCGAACGAAGTAGCTCGATGGCTTCGTCGAGATCGGCGCCGGGCCGTGAGATCGAAACGAGCCAGCTGCCGAACGGCTCCAGCTCGTCGGGCGAGGCGGACTCCTGGCGAGCAAGCCGCTCCAGCGTGTCGCGCAAGTCAGCTTCCAGGCTCACACCGCGCCGCTCGGCTCTGCGACGCAGGATCTCCTTGGTCTTCGCGGCCACCTTGCGAATCAGAATATCGGCCATGAAATCGCCTCGATTGATATCATGATATCAGTACCATTCGCCAGTGCAAGCGCACGGTTCCGGCCCACACTGAGGTCGGCCCGCCCCGAAAGGCGCCCCGGGTACCCGGGCGCCCAAAGCTAAAGCTTGCTGCGCCCGCGACGCTGCGCAGAGCACATTAAGGCTATGGCGACCATGAACGTTCGCTGTCGTGAATGGGAACAGTCACCAGCGCGCAGGCGGTTAGCGATGGCGACGCGCGCGCTGCCAACGATGGTGCCGGCCGCTCACCACAGGCGAGCCCGCTGCGCTGGGGCGAGCTGCTCGATGGCCCGCTCTTTTACGGGACCATCCCGCGCCTTGCCCGATCACTCTCGGTGCAGCACCAGCGTCAGCACGAGCCGGCAGTGCTGCTCATTGCTGCCCGTCGTCATGAGCGTGCCGCCTAACGATGGAGATCAAGCGGCGATCACCGCTTCCGCAAACGCGCTCTCGCACAGATCAGCACCCAGGCTGTGCCCTGCACGCGCTGCCAGCAGGAGCATGACCTGCTCCGCCACTGCACGCCGCGTGAGCGGATGGTGGGCCCAGATCCCGTAAGACCTCCTTCACTACTCGGGCGGCGGCCTTGCCACCGGACACGTCGGTAACACGAGCCACAACCAACGCCATCTTCATTCGATCGATGGCGGCGCTGCTCTCGGCGGCGAGCGCCCATTCCTTACTGCTTTGGCGCCAGAACATTGCTGCTAGCCCCACGAACGATGTCGTGAGCGCGATCCTCAGACTCGCTGGCCAGTTCAAAGCCGCGTCTGGTACCCCGCGGATGAGGGCTAACACCGACAAGATTACGGGAATCGCAAGAACGAGACTAGCTCGACCAGACAGCCTTCTAGCGCGGGATTCGGCGGCAGCTTGCCGGAGCCCGTGATGCTCCATCGGAGGGATCAACTGGTGCGCCAGTACCCCATGGAGCGTTGTTGCATCCTCTAGCGGTGGCTGCTCCAGTTGCCGAATACGCGCCTCTCGGACGCGGCAGAGCTGCCTCCATTGTTCACTCGCATGAAACAAGCGGAGAATCGTTGTCCCCATCAAAAACATCATTCCGTTACTGAGAATCGTCCGCATGGGCACCGCCCCCGACCCTCCGCGCAGCTGGAGGACCAGCATGATGAGCATCGGAAGCATCAGCACCAGCAGCCACACGCCATACCATGACAGAATGGGAGGTGGTGGAATGCGTCCTCCTAGCGGGATTCGGTGCGCGGTCGAAGGCTGCTCCGACGGTGGATAATGCATGGTGCTCCCCTCGTTGATTTCAGTTCCCCCCAACTTACACGTCGGACGAGCCCGCTGCCAAAGAGCCCGCATTTCATCCAGAATCGCGGACGCATGAGCCGGCTTCGCAGGCTTGACGAGCCCATGCTTGAGGATCCCCCCGTCCAGCGGACAACCCCCGAAAAGGCGCAGCAATGCGCTAGGAGTAGATTCAATGGGATGCTGACCAGCGCCCGCTCGAGCTGCTCACCGAACGCCGAGCTGCGCGCGCGGAGCGCGGGAAGATACGGTGAGAGTTGGCGAACCAGCTCGAGGACGACGGCATAGACTTTGAGCGTCATGATGGCCTCCGTGTGAGTGACCCTCTGCGCGAGGGCATCACTGACGCCGCAGCGCGCGCAGTGCGTGTCCAGGCTGCCCGCGCTGCGCGGGCACCGGCGAAGCCGGCATGGCCTGGACACGCACGAGCACGCTGCGACAATGAAGAGACCCGAGCCCCAGCCCATCGACGCTCCAACGCCGGCGGTCGACGCACGGCTCGCCGCTCAGCTCAGCCGATGCACGTCAGGAACTGGCGCAAGAGATTGGCAGTGGTGCGGCCCCCAAACCCACGCACTCCCCCCGGCCCAACCTCTACCCCGAGCCCTGCCTCTGCCCCTGCCTCCAAGAAGTGCAGCCTCCAGAGCGGCCTAGAGGCACCTGCGAGCAGCCGCCCCTTCCCAGAAGATTCCAGTCTGGAACGTCAGGCGCAAGCGCCTTTCCGCCAGCACCTTCCAGACCGGAATGCGCCGCGCAGCGAGCTGCCTTCGCCGCAAATATTCGCTACGGCGTCGCGCTCTTCGCCGCGGGTTCGCTCTTGGCCGCGTCGAACGTGGGCGCCGGGCGGCTGCCGGCGGCGCTGACGGCTTCGTCGAGGGCGGTGTCGCCGCGCAGGCAGCCGTAGCAGTCTTCGAGGCCGAGGAAGCCGCAGCCGCTCTTCTTCTGCAGGCGCTTGAGGGAGGTGAGGGAGCGATCGTCGGCGTACTGCCGAGCGCGGGGCACGAGCTCTTTTAGCTTGCTGCAGCCTTTGGCCTCGCGGATGTCGAGGGCGAGCTGCAGGGCGGGGCTGGCGCCGGCGCGCACGGACTCGGTGTCGAGCCACTTGCGCGCGGCGCGGGTGGCGGGGGTCTTCTCCGGGGTGGCGATCCAGACGTCGAAGAGCAGGTCGGCGCCCTGGGCTCCGAGCTTGGTGGCGGCGAGCTCGGCAGCGGCGTCGCGGGTCAGCGGATCTTCGACGAGCTTGCGCAGGCCGCGCAGCAGGTCGGGGTTGTCCTGCAGGTCGGGATCGGCGGTGATGGCCGCCTGGAAGGCGTCGAGCGCGGGCTGGCTCTGGCCCGTGCTCAGGTAGCCGGTGCCGAGCGCGAGCGAGGCTGCGGCAGTGCGCTTGGCGGAGGGCACGGCGGCCAGCTCGCCCAGCGCCTCGGGCTGGCCTTCGCTGGCGCGTTGCTCGAGCTCGGGGTCGCCCTGGGGCCAGAGCAGCGCGGCCAGGGCGAACACGCCGACCAGGGCGCCGAGCGCCACGGCACGGCGCGGCTGGCGCCGCACCAGGGTCGTGACCTTCTCCGGCGCGCGCAGCCCGCGCAGCGCGGTGAGGCTCTGTTGCAGCAGGTGCAACAGCTTGCCGCCCAGCGGCTCCAGGCGCGCGAGCGCGCGCTGGCCGGCGGGGGGTCGGGTGGTGGGCGCCACGCCGGCCGCAACCGACGCCTCCAGCGAGGGCGGGGGCACGCTGAAGCTGGGCGGCACCAGCTTGCGCAGCGCCTTCACCACGGACAGGGCGTCGCTCGGGCGCTGCGAGGGCTGCTTCTCCAGCAGGGACATCACGTAGCGCGCCAGCGGCTCGGGGATGTCGGGCGGCAGGGGCGGCGGCGCCTCTTGCAGGTGCTTGATCAGCACCGCCACCAGCTCCGGCGCCTGGAACGGCGGCTTGCCCGCCAGCAGCTCGTACAGGATGACGCCGAGCGCGTACAGATCGGCGCGGTGATCGACCACCTCACCCCGCGCCTGCTCGGGCGCCATGTATTCGGGCGTGCCAAACACTGCGCCGGTGCGGGTCAGCGCCTCGCCGCTGCTGGGCTGGCCCAGCACGCGCGCGAGACCGAAGTCGAGCACCTTGACGAACTCGGCGTTGCTCTCGCGCGCCAGCAGCATCACGTTGCCCGGCTTCAGGTCGCGATGCACGATGTCGGCGGCGTGTGCGGCCGCCAGCGCCTCGGCGATCTGCCCGGCGATGGCGGCGGCGCGCGGCACCGGCAAGCGGCCCTCCTGCTCGATCAGCTGGCGCAGGCTGCGCCCCTGCACGAACTCCAGCACCAGGTACAGCGAGCCGTCGGGCAGGCGCCCCGAGTCGTTGGCGCTCACCACGTGCGGATGCATGATGCGCGCCGACACCATGGCCTCGCGCTCGAAGCGCAGCGCCGCCTCGCGGTGCTGCGCCATGTCCGCATTGAGCACCTTGAGCGCCACCGGCTTCTGCAGCTGGATGTGCTCGGCGCGGTACACCGCGCCCATACCACCCGAGCCGATCAGGGACGTGACCAGGTAGCGCCCGCCCAGGGTCTGACCGAGCAGCGCGTGGGGATTGGGCGTGGCCAGCGCCGTCTGCGCAGACGCGGGCGCGGAAGCCGGGGCGGAGGTGGGCGCAGCCTCGGGCGAGCTGGTCAGCGACACCGCGTCAACCGTGACCGGCTCTGCTTTGGGAGCTTGCCCGTCTGCCGGGGCGCCGGCATCAGGACGGCCCGGCGGAGAAGCTACCTGAACCATGAGGCACTGGGGCGCTGCACACGCCCTGGTTTGTCGTGGAACGGAAAAGGAGCAGCAAACATTAATCGCGTGCGCCCCGCCGGGTGGAGCGCCGCGAAAATCTGCGCGGGCTCTGGGCTTATGGGTGGCTGGACACCTGGCAGGGACTGTCTGAGAATGGCACACCTGAGCCCAGCTTTGCCGAGGAGATGCGCCCGCATGCTCGCTTTCCGTGCCGTTCTACCTGCAAGCCTCCGCGGCCTCCTGGCGTGTGCCGCGCTGTATGCCGGAATGTGCCTGCCGCTGGCTGCGGCCCCGTGGGCGCCCAGCGTGGCTCGAGCGGCCGAGCCCACCGCCAAGAGCAGCCCCGCCAAGAGCAGCCCCGCCAAGAGCAGCCCCGCAACGCTCAGCCCCGGTCAGCAGCGGCTGCGCGACATCTATCGCGAGCTGGTCGAGATCGACACGACGCAGTTGACCGGTGATACCCACCGTGCGGCGCGCGTGCTCGCTGCACGGCTGCGCGCCGGCGGCTTGCCCGCCAAGGACGTGAGCGTGCTCTCCGCCGCACCGAAGCGCGGCAACCTGGTGGCGCGCCTGCGCGGTACCGGCAAGCAGAAGCCGCTGTTGCTCCTCGGTCACCTGGACGTGGTGGCGGCCAAGCCGGAAGACTGGTCCACCCCACCCTTCCAGCTGGTGGAGAAAGACGGCTATTTTTACGGGCGCGGCACGGCAGACGACAAATACATGGCCGCCGCCTTCGTGGCCAACCTGATCCGCTACCGGCAGGAGCGCTATCAGCCGGAGCGCGACGTGATCCTGGCGCTCACCGCCGACGAGGAGATCGGCGATCGCGATCACGTGGGCATCCGCTGGCTGCTGGAGAAGCACCGCGACAAGATCGACACCGAGTTTGCCCTGAACGAGGGCGGCGGCGTGGGAGTGAAAGAGGGCAAGCCCATCTGGAACTCGGTGCAACAGACGGAGAAGCTGTTTCAGAGCTACTCATTGACCGTCACCAACCCG
>JAICQL010000075.1 GCA_025937895.1 Polyangiaceae bacterium
TGCTCAGCGCACTGAAGGAGCAGCGCCGGGCGGCGCTTTCGGCGGAGCGCGCCACCGCGCGCGCCGCGGCGCCCGTGCTGGACGCTGCAGCGGAGGTAGGGGTGCAGGGCCAGGACACGCGCGTGTTCCCCGTGTACAAGGCCGGGGTGACGTTGAGCGTGCCGCTGTGGGACGGCGGCGCGCGCAGCGCGCAGGCAGGGGTACACCGCGCCGAGGCGCGCGCGCTGGACGCACGCCTGAAGGCCTCGGAGCAGAAGCTGCGGGCTTCGCGCGCTGCCGCCCGCAGCCGCCTCGCGTCGGCAGCAGAAGAGCTGAAGCTCGGCGAGGCGCTGCTCGCCACGGCGGAGCTGATGCTCTCCGAGGCGGAGGAGCACTACAAGGCAGGCAGTGACACGCTGGAGCGCGTGCTCAACGCGCAGCGCAGCCTGGTCGCCGCGCGGCGCGAGGTGCTGTCGGCACAGCTGGAGACGGCGCGCGCGCGGCTGGAGCTCACGCCCATCCGCATCCAGCCCTGAGCGGCGCCCGCCGCTGGCCGCCCGCGGCGGGCCCGCCCGCGCTACGCGCTATCTGGCGGCCGCGCCGCCCGCCCCTGCTCCCGCCGCCCCGCTCGCGCCCGCGGCACCCTGCGCTGCGCCCGCAGCCACCACGGGTACTGGCGCCGGCACCACCTTGGCGGACGCTCCCTCCGCGGCGCCCTCGGCGAGCGCGCCGAGGTTGGCCAGGCCCGCCTCGAAGTCCTTGCCGATCATCGAGTCCATGTCCATGAACAGGCCCATCGCCTTGGCAGCGAAGTTACTCTCGCCGTCCATCGCCCAGGTGACGCGCGTGCCCGGCGCCCCGCCGCTGGCCGGCACGGGAGCCAGCGCAAACGTGGTGATGTTGGTGGCCGCAAACGGCTCCTTGAACTCGAGCCGGATCTTGATCTGCTGCGGCGTGCTCTCGATGATCTCCATGCTGCCGCTGCCCACCTGATCGTTGCCCGTCCAGGCGTATTGGGCGCCGACGCCTTGCTGCGCGCCGCTCATCTCGCGCGCCATCCCCGGGTCGAGCTTCTCCCATGGGGACCAGCTGGGCCAGGCGCGGAAGTCATTGAGCAAGCGGTGCACCACCTCGGGCTCGGCCGCCATGGGCAGACTGCGCTCCACGTGCAGATGGCCCGGACGGGTGGCGATGACCACGATCAGGAGCAGGAGCAAGCCTCCCGCAATCAGCGCGATCCTCTTGAGCATGGCTGGCGCATAACACGACTCGATGCGAGCCGGCGACTTCGCCACGCCCGGGCCGAGCTCAGAAGGGCACGTCTTCGTCGTCGACGAAGCCCGGCGGCGGCCCGGAGGGCACGTAGTCACGGTCGTCGTCCCGCGCGCCGCCGGCGGCCTCCAGCCTCAGCACATCCAGGCTGTTGAAGAAGCGCACCTCGCCCTGGCGGCTCTTCCACTCGCGCCCGCGCAGCGCAAACTCCACCCGCACCTCATCACCTTCGCGGAACGCATTCAGGTCGCCGCAGCGCTTGCCCGTCAGCTGAAACAGCACGTATTGCGGATACTTGCCTTCGAGCGCCAGCACGAACTCGCGCTTGTTGAAGCGTTCGGTGACCTGCTGCTCCTCAAACAGCTTGTGCAGCTTGCCGGTGACTTCGAGTGCCATGGCGCGAGCATAGGCGAGAGGCGCGGGGCGCTGCCGCAAGAAATGCGGCGCTCCGCCCCGCGCCGCCGGACCGACCGGCACACCGGCGTCCTGGCGGAGCGGGGCTTGCTCGCTCTCAGGTCACTCCGCGAAGCAGTACAGGCGGCCCGCGCCGCCGCGCGCCGCGAGCCCCGCCTGGCTACAGTTGGCGGAGACGTGCGCGGAGTTCCAGCGCGGGCTGAACATCGGGTTGCCCGGGATGTCACTGTGGCCCACCCGCGGGTTCTCCGTCAGCGTCTCGTCGCTGGAGGTCCAGTTGTCGCAGTTGAGGCCGGGCAGCGCGTTGCCGTCCTCATCGCTGCCGGTCAGGATGTCGTGCTCGGGGCCGGGGGCAGCCACGCCGTTCTCGTCAAGAATGAGGTTCGGGTTGCCGTTGAACACGGTGTCGTCAGCGTGCAGCTCGTCCAGGTCGTTGGCGATCAGCTCGCCACCATGATTGAACCAGGGGCCCTCGCCGATGCGCTCACTGGCGTTGACCGTGTCCGTGCTGAGGTACGCACGCCAGGTCTTGTCACCGGCGCCAACGGCCGCGGCCAGGCGCTCACAGATGGCGTCGGCGCCCTCCAGACCGCCCAGGTTCCCGCCCGCCTCGCCGCTGCCCTCGCTGGTCACGAAGAAGCTCATCTCGGGGTCGGGGCCCGCGTTGCCACTCGGCATCCCCGCGCTGCCGGCGCTGCCCGCGCTGCCGCCCTCAGCCATGACACCGCTGCCGGCGCTGCCCGCCGTGCTGGTGCTGGCGCCACCGCCCGAGCCCGCCGTGGCGGTGCTGGCGCTACCGCCTGCGCCCGCTGACCCGCTCGGCTGGTTGGCGTTGGTGCTGGTCTCGGTCTGGTTGTCGTCGTCGTCGCTCGAGCAAGCAGCGAAGCCGATGCCGAGAGCGGCGGTCAACAAGAGAAAGTGTCGCTTCATGTCTGGTACTCCAAAAAGCACCGAGCGCTGCGCGCCCGGCGGTCGCACGGCAGCCCCGGATTGAGGGCGCCTGGATGCGTGCCTGCGTACCAGGGAGGCAGGCGCGGGTGTGTGTATCGAGCGCACCTTTTGCGGATTGGCGCAGCTCTCAGGAACATTCTAGCGGCAGCGTTGCATGACCCGCCGACCAGTGGTGCCGGTGGACACGCAGCCTGCCCCCGAGCGCCGCAGACACGCAGCAATATGGGGAAAAACGCCCGCGCGCAGCTCAAGCCGGCAGGCGCTGCACGTCGACCCCCACCTTCACGTAGTGGCGGCCGCCGCCCAGCACCACGCCCTTGAGCGGGCTGACGTCGCTGAAGTCACGGCCGTAGGCCACGGTGATGTGGCTTTGATTCGGCAGCAAAGCGTTGGTCGGGTCCAGATCCAGCCAGCCCAGGCCCGGAAAGAATGTGGCCACCCAGGCGTGGGAGGCGTCACTGCCCACCAGCCGCGGCTGCCCCGGCGGCGCCACCGTCTCCAGGTAACCGGACACGTAGCGCGCGGCCAGCCCCACCGAGCGCAAGCAGCCGAGCATCACGTGCGCAAAGTCCTGGCACACGCCGCGCCGCTCGCGCATCACCTGCGCCAGCGGGGTGCTGACGTCGGTGCTCAGCGGCTCATAGCGAAAATCGTTGTGGATGCGGTCGTTCAGCTCCAGCACCCCGTCCAGCAGCGAGCGCCCCGCGCTGAAGCTGGGCAGCGCGTATTCGCGCAACATCGGGTGTACCCGCACCAGCGGTGAATCAAAGCAATACTCGCGCGCGAACAGGAGCCGCGGATCCTTCGCCAGCTGCTCCGCCGCGGCGCTCCAGTCCAGGCTTTTGTGCGGCTCCGCCGTCACCAGCGAGAGCGCCAGCCGCTCTTTCAGCTCCACCTCGCTGGTGGCCACGATCTCGAAGCGCTCGTGCGGCGACAGCACCTCCAGCACGTCACAGTCGTTGCCGAAGTAGTCCTCCTGCCGGTGCTGATCGCGCGGGGACGGCGTGATCTCGAGCAGGGTGCGGCGCGCCACCTGATAGTCGAAGCGGCGCGGCCGCAGGTGCGCCAGGTGGTGGGCGTGCAGCACCGGCGCCTCGTACGTGTACAGCGTCTGGTGCCGCACCCGATAGACGGTCATCGAGCTTCCAGCTCCTCATCCACCCAGGCGGGCACGGCCAGCGCGTGGCTGGCGCTGGTGTGTGAAAACCAGGTGTGATCCACGTCATCGGAGAGCTGCCAGAACAGCTCGCTCGCGCCGTCCAGCGCGGTGCGCAGCTCATCGCCCTTGCCGCTGCAGGCGCGCACCACGTCCAGGGTCATCAAGCTGCCGTGTAGCGCGATGGCGCGCCGCTCGGCGCGGTTGCGCACCGCCTCTTCCAGGCGCGGCAGCTGAGAGATGTGCCGCATCAGCTCGGCCGCTTGGAACACCACCGAGCGCGGGTTGCTCTCGTCCGTGAGCAACAGATCTACCACCGGCGCCACCTGCAGCTGGCTCAGATAACGCGCGCGGTAGGTGAGCAGGCTGTCGGCCACCTCCAGCAGCACCTCCATGTGCACCCGCGCGGCGCCCGGCGCCAGCATCGCGCGCAGCACGGCAAGGGTCATGCTGCCGCGCTCCACCCGCCGCCCCATGTCGAGAAAGGTCCAGGCGTGGCTGCGCACCATGTTGTCGAGCGTGCTGCCGCGCACGGCCGACAGCAGGATCAACAGCTGCCCCAGCTTGCCCACGGGGTCGCTCGCGGCCGAGTCGTCGAACAGGGTGGCCATCTCGTGCAGAGTCTGCCAGGCATCGCGCGAGAGCCGGCCGCGCGTGCGCTGTGAGAGCGTGTGCACGCTGTCCATCAAGCCACGCAAGCTCGCGGGCTGTTTGCCGTGGCCGAAGGCCATGGCTAGCGCCACCTCTGGATCGCCGGGACGCGCGCCCTTGGGCAAGACCTCCAGAGCCTGCAGCGCGTCCAGGATGCGATCGAGCGCCAGCGGCGCGTCGTCGGAGGCCTCGCTGCCGACCCGCTCGTACGCGCAGCGCAGCAGGCGCGCCGTCAGATCGCCGCGCTCGGTGTAGCGGCCCAGCCAGTACAAATCATCGATCAGGCGGCTCGGCAGCTCCACCCCGCCGCGCTTGATCTCGATGCGCCCCTCCGGCATGGCCGGCGGCGGACGATTGGTCATCTGCGTGCCGGACGGGATCCAGATATCCTTGCTCCAGCCGTCTGCCTCGCCCGTCAGGAACAGACCGTCCGGCGGCGCGTTGGCGCGTGCCATGCCGCCGGGCATGACCAGATAGTCATCACCGCGCCGGCATAGAAAGGTGCGGATGGCCATGTGACCGTAGCTGAGCCGCCCGGCGTCGAGCAGCGGCGCCACGCTCAGCCCGGGCCAGGCCTCTGCCACGAACTGGCCCGGGTTGGTCTCCAGCCGCTCCAGAAAGTCTTCCCGCTCCTCAGCGGAGAGCTGCACCGGACGGATCAGGGGCCCGGTGCGCTCCTGCATCGAGGGCTTGAACGAGAGCTCGTCCAGGTGCTCGCGCGCGTAGCGCAGCGCAGCCGGATCACCGCACCAGTACGAGGGCACCGAGGGCAGCTCCAGCTCGTCCCCGAAGAAGAAGCGACTGATGGCGTCCAGGTACGGCTTGAGGCCGGGCGCCTCCACCACCGCAACCCCCAGCGGGTTGAGCAGCGCCACGTTGCCGGCGGCGGCCGCCTCGACCAGCCCGGGCACGCCCACCACCGAGTCCTCGCGCAGGTGCACGGCGTCACACCAGCGATCATGCGTGCGGCGCATGATGACGTGCACCCTCTTGAGGCCCCCGAGCGTCTTCAGGTACACCTCGCGATCACGCACGGTGAGATCGCGGCCCTCCGCCAGCTCATAGCCCAGGTAACGGGTCAGGTAGGCGTGCTCGAACGCGCTCTCATCATTCAGACCGGGGCTCAAGAGCACGATGCGCGCCTCACGCTGCGCGCCGTGCACCAGCCCGTGCACGCACTCATCCATCGAGGCAAAGAAGCGCCGCAGGCGGTGCACGCCGTAGTCGTTGAACAGCTTGCTGAGCACGCTGCCCAGCGCCAGTCGATTCTCCAGCGCGTAGCCGGCGCCGGCCGGAGCCGCGGCGCGATCCGAATACACGGAGAAGTTACCCTGCGCGTCGCTGCCCACGTCACACGCATACAGGTGGATGACGTGACCGCCGCGCGGCTCCCAGCCGCAGCAGGCGCGCGCGAAATCGGGGTTGCCCAGCACCAGCTGCGGCGGCACCACGCCCTCTGCCAGCAGACGGCGCGGGCCGTAGAAATCCTTGTATGCCTCGCTCAGCACGCGGGCGCGCTGGCGCAGGCCACGCGCCAGCGCCTCCCAGCGCTCGCGCGCCAGCACCAGCGGCAGTGGATCCAGCTGCCACGAGCGATCGCTGCCGTTGGGCGAGCCCAGCATGTTGAACGTCACCTCGTGTGACGCGATGCGCTGGCGCAATACGGCGTTCAGGCGCTCCAGCTCCGAAGGCGCGCAGCCCTGCAAGAATTCATGCAGGCGGCGCTGGTGAGCGCGCGGCTGCCCCGCCTCGGCGTATTCATCATAGCTGCCGGGAGGCGCCGCGGGCAGCACCGGATAGCGCTCCCCCAAACTCGACGCGAGCCTCGTCAGCGACACGACGAGGCAGCATTGTTTTACGTGCGTCTCAAGTCAAGCGTGCGGGGGAAATGGGGGTGCACCCCACCATTCCACGAGCTAGCGTCGTGGCTCGCGCCGCCGGCTACCAGCTCGATCGGCTGGAACGAGCCGGCGCTGTGCCCCCGAACCTCGAACCGGGCCAGGCGCCGGCTCTCCGCAGCAGCAGCATTGACAGGGCGATCTTCAGCCGCGCGCCCCCCGGGGTGCACGACGTGATAGGTGCAGCCGGCGACGCTGCGCTCGGACCATTTGTCGTAGATGTCGAAGTGCAAGGGGGCGTGCACGCCGATCATCGGATGCAGGCAAGAGGGCGGCTGCCACGCCCGGAAGCGCACGCCCGCCACGTATTGGCCCTTTTGCTGTGTAGGCTGAAGTGGCACGCGCCGGCGATTGCACAAGAGCAGGTAGCGCTCCTCCGGCCAGCCTTGCACCTGCACCTGCAGGCGCTCGAGTGAGGAGTCCACGTAGCGCGCCTGCCCGCCCGCGGTGGACTCTTCGCCCAGCACCAGCCACGGCTCCAGCGCTCCGCGCAGCTCGAGCTGCGTATCATCCAGGGTCACCTCGCCGTAGCGCGGGAAGCGGAACTCGTAGTGCGGCTGAAACCACGCCAGCGGCAGGTCATGGCCCCAGCGCGCGAGGCTGCGCTGCACGTCCTGCATGTCTGCCCACACATAAAACGGCAACAGGAAGTCGTCGTGCAGGCGTGTTCCCCACTTCACCAGCTCCACGTCATATGGCTTCTGCCAGAACACGCTGAGCAGCGCGCGCACCAGGAGCTGCTGCACGGCGCTCATGCGCTCGTGCGGCGGCATCTCGAAGGCGCGCATCTCCAGCAGTCCCAGGCGCCCGGCGGGGCCGTCCGGCGAATACAGCTTGTCGATGCAGAACTCGCTGCGATGCGTGTTGCCGGTGACATCGATCAATAGATTGCGCAGGGCACGGTCCACCAGCCACGGCGGCACGCTGGCAGGACTGCCCGCTGCCCGCTGCAGCTCGCGCAGCGCGATCTCGATCTCGTACGTCGAGTCCTCCCGCGCCTCGTCGAAGCGCGGCGCCTGCGAGGTGGGCCCGATGAAGCGCCCCGCAAACAGGTACGAGAGCGCCGGGTGGTTGTGCCAGAAGCGCAGCAAGCTGCCGAGCACGTCGGGCCGGCGCAGGAAGGGGCTGTCCTCCGGGCGCAAGCCGCCCAGCACCAGGTGATTGCCGCCGCCCGAGCCGACGTGGGTGCCGTCGATCTCGAACTTCTCCGCCACCAGCTCCTCGCGCCGGGCGGCCTCGTACAGCTGCTCGGTCTGCGAAACGCTGGCCTGCCAGCTCTGCGTGGGCGGGATGTTGACCTCGATCACGCCGGGATCGGGTGTGAGCTTGAACTCGCCGAGCTGTGGATCCCAGGGCGGCGGGTAGCCCTCCAGCTGCACGGGCAGCTGCAGCGACTGCGCCGTGTGCTCCACCGCCGCGACCAGCTCCAGGTAGGCCGGCAGCCAGTTGAGCGGGGGCATGAAGACATGCAAGCAGCCCTCCCGCGCCTCCACGCACAGCGCCGTGCGCGTGATGCCGCCACCCGACTCGCCGGGCGCGGGCGCGGCAAAGGGATCCCACGCAGTCCGCTGTTGCTGGGCGGTGCCAGGGCCACCCGGGCCAGCAGCAGGGGTGCGGTGGTGAGCTCCGCCGGACAGGCTGGGGGGCGGCTCCCAGCGCCGCGGCTGCACGCGCAGCTCCACCTCGGCGCGCGGGGGCCGGGGAAACTGATAGCCGTGCTCCAGCCGCGGCAGCGGCGCGAACGGATCGCGCGGAAGGTCTCCCTCCCGATCCGCCGGCGCCGCCCAGGGCTGCGAGTCGAGCGGCAGCCGGTAGCCCATCGCCGAGTCACCCGGCAGCAGAAAGCAGTGCTGCTTGCGCAGGAACCAGTCGCCGCTCAGCCAGCCGCCGTCGTAGGCCAGGGGCAGCACCCAGCCCACCTGGCTGCCCAGCCCCTGCTCGAAGATGCGGCTCAAGCGCTGCCGCTCCAGCTCGTCATCCAGGCGCGAGTCCAGCGGGTCGACATTGGTCGGCAAGCGGCGCTCGCGCCACATGTAGTACCAGGCGTCTTCATACGCCGGCATCAGCCCGTGGCGGCGCAGCCCCAGGTTCTCGATCAGCCGGCGCGCAAAGCGCTCGGCGTGCTCCACGGTGTGCTCGTAGTTGACCCCGCTCTGGGCGATCCAGCGCGGATCTTGCCAGAGCACGCCGCCGTCGCGGCGGAAGTAGCAGCTATACGCCCAGCGCGGCAGCTGCTCTCCCGGGTACCACTTGCCCTGGCCGTGGTGCAGGAAGCCGCCCTTGCCCCACAGCGGAAACAGCCGCCGCAGCAGGCGATCCGCGAGCGCAGCTTTCTCACCTCCCAGTGCCGCCGTGTTCCACTCGGGAGCGTCGGCGTGGCGACTGCTCACGAACGTGGGTTCGCCGCCCACGCTCAGCCGCACGTCCGCAGCTTGCAGCGCGGCGTCCACCCGCTCGCCCAGCGCCAGGATCTGCTGCCACTGCTCCTCCGTGTACGGCCTGGTGATGCGCGGGCGATCGACGATGCGCGAGACGTGCATCGAGAAGGAGAACTCCGTCTCGGCCTTCTCCGTCAGACCGTCGATCGGCGCCGCCGAGCCGGGCTTGGGCGTACACGCCAGCGGGATGTGCCCCTCCGCGGCGAACAAGCCGGACGTGGGATCCAGCCCGATCCAGCCCGCACCCGGGATGTAGCACTCACACCAGGCGTGCAGATCGGTGAAGTCTTTCTCGGGGCCCTGCGGCCCCTCGAACGGCCGCTGATCGGGCTCGAGCTGGATCAGATAGCCAGAGACGAAGCGCGCCGCCACGCCCAGGCTGCGCAGCACCTGCACCAGCAGCCACGCCGAGTCACGGCAGGAGCCCTGGCGGAGCCGCAGCGTCTCCGCCGGCGTCTGCACGCCCGGGTCCATGCGGATCAGGTACTTGATCTCCTCCGAGACGCGGCGGTTGATATCGACCAGAAAGTCCACCGTGCGCCGGCGCGAGCGGCTCAGGCTCTCGATGAACTCCTGCACGATGGGCTCACCGGGCTCGAGCTCGAGGAACGGGGTCAGCTCCTGCCGCAGCTTGGGCTCGTAGCGGAACGGATACTCATCGGCGCTCGGCTCCAGGAAGAAGTCGAACGGGCTGTACGCCTCCAGATCCGCGACCAGATCCACGGTCACCGTGAACTCGGGCGTGCGCTCCGGGATGACGACGCGCGCCAGGTAGTTGCCGTGTGGATCCTGCTGCCAGTTGAGGAAGTGCTGGCAAGGCTGGATGTCGAGCGAGTAGCGGTGGATCGGCGTGCGATTGTGCGGCGCCGGCCGCAGGCGGATCACCTGCGGGCCCAGGTTGATGGGCCGCTCGTAGCGGTAAATGGTCTTGTGTTCCAGGGCAACTCGAACAGCCATCTTCAGTTCCTCATCTGCTCAGCACGCGCTGGTCGTAGTGCTTACGATCGAGCGAAGCCATGGGAATCTCCACGCCGAGCGCGCGCGGGGTTCGGGTGGCCCGATTCACCGCCGCCCGTCGAAAGAGCTTGCTTCGCAGCTTCGCCTGTCCACGACGACGGCAGGCGGCACGCCTCGGGGCCAGGGCTAGCTGCCACGCGCGAGCGGACAGGTCTTCACCCGAACCGGCGCTCGGCGCGGTGTGCTCGAGGTTTCGGCGGTGTTCCGCCGTGGGAATCACCCCTGGCGGCAGGGCGGCAGCGTGCCGATCCGGCGAGCAACTCGCGAGCCGGTTGATAATTGCCGCGCGGCCTCCACACCCACCTGACACGCGGCTCCGCCGTTCGCGGAGGCAGCCGTGCGAGCGATACAGGAGAATGATGATGCGGAAAACGATGGCACTGGTGGCGTTCGGAGCCTTGCTGGCCTCTCATCTGGTGGCGTGTGGCGAAGAACGAGAGCAGGGCTTCGTGCCCTACCAGCTGGGCCAGGCGCTGGTGATCGGCCCCGAGAAGGGTGGGACGGAAGCGGCGCTCGAGGAAGCGTGTGAGGCAGAGGCCGGTGAGGCCCCCTCCAGCGGAGCTTGCCAGACGGCCGTGGAGGAGTGCGGCCGCGAGGCGTTTGCGGAGGTGGTGCTCGACGAGAGCCGTGAGCTGCTCGATGTGGTCTGCTATCCCGGCAACGCCAGGGTGAAGGAGATCGGCACGGAGGCGGTGGTCAGCGCCGAAGCCGGCAACCACACGGTGCTGGTGCTGGACGACGTCGATGACGGCGCCGACGTGACCGGCGACGTGACCCTGACCGGCAACGGAGCCGTGGTCTGGGGCAGCGGCGCTGACGTGTCCGTGATCGGCGGCGATCTGAACGTCGACAAGAACAACGCCGTGCTGCGCGGCGTGCGCATCCAGGGAGATGTCACCATCAGCAAGAACAACGCCACCTTGGCCTTCTGCGAGATCGACGGCAACCTCACCATCCTCGGTAACAACGCCACCGTGGCCGAGTGCGTGGTACACGGGGAGGTCTCGATCGAGGGCAACAACGCGGTGTTCGTGCGCAATGAGCTGGGCAGCGAGACGAGCCTGTCGGGCAAGAACCTGAGCTGCAACGCCAACGTGGTGCTGGAGCAGCCCGCGGCAGAGTCGGAGAGCGACGCTTCTCCGGGCAACGACACGGAAGGCGATGCGGGCAGCGATGCACCGGCAGAGCCCCGGCCGGTGACCTGCAGCAACCGCTGACCGCAGCTAGACGATGATGGCGCCCGGCGAGCTGGACTCGCCGGGTGCTTCCTCGCTGGGCCAGCTCTGGTGCTGGAACAGCGGGGGAGGCGGCGAGCTGGGGGGCGAGCTGGCAGGCAGTGGCTCATGGCCAAAGAAAGCAACGCCGATGGCGGAGCCCACGTCATTGAGCGAGCGCTGCAGCCCATCGATATACTGGTGCAGCCCCTGCTCCATCACGTCCTCGATGCTGGCGTAGCCGAGGTTGGCCTGCAGCCGCCCGAGCAGGCGCTCGGCGCGACTGGATGCCGAGCGCAGCGGCGTGCCGCTCACGGCGTGCAGGCTGAGCTGGGCCTCGCTGACGCAGTACAGGATGGAACGCGGAAACTGCCGGTTGAGCAGCAGGAAGCGCGCGACGTCTCGCGGCGCGGTGACGTGGTGGTGCTGGCGATACATCTGCAGGGCGCTGGCCGAGTTGAGCAGCGCGCCCCAGCCGGCTTGATCCACGGCCGCCGCAGCCGTGCCGGGTACGGCGTCAGCGGTGCTGGAGAGCGAGTAGTACTTCACGTCCAGGATGCGGCTGGTCTTGTCGGCGCGCTCCAGCAAGCGCCCGAGCCGCGCGAAGGACCAGGCCTCACCGCGGCTCAGGGTGGCGTTCGTCACACCCTCGTAGTGGATGCCGCTGAGCTTCACCCGGCGCAGGAAATCCCCCATCTCGTTCACCCGAAAGGGCGCGCGGCTGGCCTGCTTGACCATCAGGTAGAACTCGTTCAGCTCCTGCCACATCTCGCGCGAGATGCTCTCGCGCACGCTGCGGGCGTTGTCGCGCGCCCGCGCCAGCGAGGAGACGATGCTGTTCGGGTAGGTGGGGTCGAACGTCAAGAACCAGGCCACCGCCTCGGCGCTGGTGTCTCCGTGGCTGCGGTCAAAGAGCTCGTGATCACCGGTGATCATCACCAGCGACCGCCAGCTCGGGCGCTGCCGGACGGGCGTCTCCAGGGTCAGGTTCAGGTGAACCTCGATGAAGCGGGCCACGTTCTCCGCGCGCTCCACGTAGCGGCTCGCCCAGTAGATGGCATCGGCGACTCGACTCAACACGACGGTTTATCCCTTCTCACACCCAAGCTCGCCTGCTCGCGCTAGTCGGCCAGCACCCAGGTGTCTTTGCTGCCGCCGCCCTGAGAGGAGTTGACCACCAGGGAGCCGCGCTTCAGCGCCACCCGCGTGAGGCCGCCCGGCTGCACGTAGATCTCGCGGCCGTGCAGCGCGAAGGGACGCAGATCCACGTGGCGCGGCTCGAAGCGGCCGCCGATGATGGTCGGCACGCGCGAGAGCGAGAGCGTGGGCTGGGCGATGTAGCCGCGCGGGTTGGCGTTGATGCGCGCCTGAAACTCGCGCCGCTCCTCCGCGCTGGAGTGCGGGCCCACCAGCATGCCGTAGCCGCCCGCGCCATCCGTGGCCTTCACGACCAGCTCCTCCAGGTGGCACAGCACATAGCGCCGCTGCTCCTCATCACTGCACACGTACGTGGGCACGTTGCGCAGCAGCGGCTCCTCGCTCAGGTAGAAGCGGATCATCTTCTCCACGTAGGCGTACACGGCCTTGTCGTCGGCCACGCCCGTGCCGGGGGCGTTGGCCAGCGCCACCTTCTGATCCAGGTACACCTGCATCACGCCCGGGATGCCCAGCAGGGACTCGGGGCGGAACACCCGCGGATCCAGGTAGTCGTCACCGATGCGGCGGTAGATCACGTCCACCCGCTCCAGGCCGCGGGTCGTCTTCATCTGCACGTAGCCGCCGTCGACCACCAGATCTTGCGACTCGACCAGCTCCACCCCCATCTGTTGAGCCAGGAAGCAGTGCTCGTAGTACGCGCTGTTGTAGCGGCCCGGGGTCAGCACCACCACCCGCGGCTCGTCCACGCGGTCCAGCGCCAGAAAGCGCAGGGTCTCCAGCAGGCGCATGGGGTAGTCGTACACGTGGCGGATCGAGAGCTGCTCGAACAGCGCGGGGAAGGTGCGCTTGACCAGCTCGCGGTTCTCCAGCACGTAGCTCACGCCCGAGGGGCAGCGCAGGTTGTCCTCCAGCACGTAGAACTCGCCGTCCTTGTGCCTCACCAGGTCCGTGCCGGAGACATGGCACCAGATGCCCTGGGGCGGCTTCAGCCCCTTGCACTGCGGTCGATAGTCGGCGCAGGTCTCCAGCAGGTATTCGGGCAGGATGCCCTCGTGCACGATGCGCCGCTCACCGTAGACGTCCGCCAGGAACAGGTTCAGCGCCTCCAGGCGCTGCTTGATGCCGCGCTCCAGCCGCTGCCACTCCCGGGCGGTGAGCACCCGCGGGATGATGTCGAAAGGAAAGATGCGCTCGGAGCCGTCGCCGCCGTTCTCGCCGTTGAGGGTGAAGGTGATGCCCAGGTTCAGCAGGCTGTGCTCGGCGGCGCGCTGCCGTGCCTCCAGGTCGCCCGCCTCCAGGCCATCGATGCAGCGCACCAGCGCCTCCAGCCCCGCGCGCGGGCGCCCCGGCGCCCGGAACAGCTCGTCGTAGAACGGGCCATTTTCCGGGTCGTAACCGTCGAAATGCATCACGGGGGCGAGCATCCGCGGTGCGGCGCGCCCGCTGCATTGCGCGCATGTTGCAGCGCTGTATCAGCTGGACCGGCTCAGCGGCGCAGCAGGGGGGCCGCCGAGGCGATCGGCCGGATGCCGCGCAAGATCTCGTACAGACGCGCGGCGTCGACCAGCTCCAGGTCGAGCGCACCGAAGCTGATGATATCGCCCAGGTGCACCACCCGCGACGAGCCGGGCTCCATGCGCCGGTGGTTGTGGAAGGTGTAGTTCGAGGCCTTGTTGTCGCGCAGCGTCAATTGATTGGGCTGCACGATCAGGTGCGCGTGCACCTTCGAGACGAAGGCCAGACGAATCACCACGTCACAGTTTGTGGCGCGGCCGATGGTGAGGCGGTCCGGATAGGGATTCTCCGGATTTTTCTTCACTGCCACGACCTGGCTCACCGCCGGCAATGGATCGAAGTTGAGCGACAGCGTGCGCGTCGCGTAGTCGATGTCCGGCTCGGACTGTCGTGGATCGCGCGACTGCTTGGCGTGCTTGTAGAAAAAGAGGTGTGGATGGAGCTGCCGGAAGGCATCTGCATTCATCCCCCGCGCCTTGCGCAGGTATTCGCTCACATCCTCCATCGATCTCGCCGGTTTGCTTCGCCCGGAACAATCGGGCGTCCTACTTCAGTCAAGAACGGCAGGACCTGCAGGAGCTGAAACGCAGACCCGAACCGCCGCCGGCCAAAGGACCCAGCACGTCTTCGGCCTCTTTCGTGCGGCTCCCGGGCATGAATCGCATTTCTGAAATATGGGCGTGCTCGCGCGCGGAACGCCAATCCCCTTCAGGGGTGAAAGCAACCGCGAGCGACGTCCCGATCCGCGACACGTCCTTGCTGGTGACTCGCGGTACGACTTGGAATCTGCGAAGCTCGCGCCACCCTGGTCGAGGTCCGAAGGACCTTCCAGCTTTTCTGGCTGAGACGGACCAACGATGAGATCGACTAGCACCGGTTCCAGCCTGTTCGACGTGGTAAGCCGTCCCGTTCGTCTCACCTATCTGGGGGAGCCCGCGCGCCCGGGCAGGTGTAGCGCAGGAGCGCTGCTGGCGGAGCACTACGAGCTCGAGGAGCAGGACAGCTCGGGCGCCCCCGGTCGCTTCTGGCGGGCACGCCTGCTGCGCTCGCGCCGGCCCGTCACGGTGCAACTGCTGGATCCTGCGATCGTGGAGGACGCTGTGCTGATGGAGGCGTTCCTGCACGAGGTCAGTCTGGCTGCCGCCATCGTCCACCCCCACGTCGCGCGAGTGCTCGATTACGGGATCGATTACGAGCTGGAGGGGGGAGTCGCCTACCTGGTGCTCGACCGCCTGGCGGGGGAAACGCTCGGGCGCCGTCTGGAGCGGCAGGGTCGCCTGTCGCTGCCGGAGCTCGAGCGCACGCTGTCGCAGGCGGCGCTGGGGCTGCAGGCCTTGCATGACCGGGGCCTGGTCCATCGCCAGCTGGATCCATCACACCTGCTGCTCTCGGACGACTTCGAGAGCGGCAGCTTCCGGGCGGGTATCTTTACCAGCCATGTTCAGCGAGATGGCCATGCTCAGCGAGATGGCCATGCTCAGTTCGATGCTCAGCGGGATTGCGGTCCAGTGGGCGTCGAGCTGGACGCTGGTGCTACCACCCGGTTGCTGTTCGCGCTGGATGAGGCCTTTCGCGAGAGCCTGAGCCTGGTGCGCAAGCTCTCGCGCCAGCTGGCAGGCGCAGGCCCGGCGAGCAGCCCAGCCGCGGAGCGCCGCCGGGTAGAGGCGAGCGCGTACCAGAGCCCGGAGCAGCTGCTTGGCCAGGGCGGGGTCGATGCCCGGAGTGATCTCTGGTCGCTGGCCGTGATCACCTTCGAGGCGCTCACGGGTACGCCGGCTTTTGCTGGCGCCACCCTGGGTGAGCGACTGGTCCGGGTCTGTAGTGGTCAGCCCAGCGCTCCCCCCGCCGGGCTGCAGCTGCCTGCCGGTTTCGACGCCTGGTTCCAGCGCGGCGTCAGCAGGCAACCGAGCGAGCGCTTCAGCTCCGCCCGTGAGATGGCGGAGGCGTTTGCCCTTCTCGTGAGCGGCTGAAGCGAGCGACGGCACGAGCTTGCTCCGGCGCGAGCGTATTCCGGAACACGCATACTCAGTGCGTGGTGAGCTCGAGGTGCCGCCGGATGGCTTGCAGTTTGTCCGGGTTGAGCACGACGTACAAGCCGTGAATGGCGGCTCCATCGCTCTCCAGCGACAGAACGTTCAGCACCTCCCCATTCTCGAACGTGAGTAACGCCGGCCAGCCATTGACGTCGAGGATGCGGAACTCCACGGGCAGTGGATGGCGAGCGATCTTGCCCGCCAGCCCCAGGAAGAAGCGCGCCACACGCTCCTTGCCCAGCAGCGGCTTGAGCGCGGCCGTGCGCTTGCCGCCGCCGTCCGAGCGCATCACCACGTCTTCGCTGAGCAAGCGCTGCAGCGGCTCCAGCTGGCCCGCGCGGATGGCGAGCAAGAACTCGTGCAGCAGCCGCTCGTGGCGCTCGCGCGAGGGCGCAAAGCGCGGGCGGTTCTCGCGCAGGTGAGCGCGCGCTCGCAGCGCGAGCTGGCGGCAGTGCTCGGCGCTGAGCCCGAGCATCCCGGCCACCTCGACGTGGCTGTACTCGAACACCTCGTGCAGCAGGTACGCGGCGCGCTCGGCCGGGCTGAGCTGCTCCAGCAGCACCAGGAAGGCCATCGAGAGCGACTCGTGCAGCGCCGCGGGATCGGCGGGGCGCTCGGCAGCGTCGGTGGGCAGTGGCTCCGGCAGCCACGGCCCCACGTAGCTCTCCCGGCGCGCCCGCGCGCTCTTGAGCTGATCGAGGCACAGCCGGCTGACGACGGTGGTGAGCCAGGCGCCTGGCGACGCCAGCTCGGCCACGTCCGTGGCCTGCCAGCGTAGCCAGGCGTCTTGCAGCACGTCCTCCGCGTCGGCGGCGCTGCCCAGCATGCGATACGCGAGCGCAAACAGCCGGGGGCGCTCCTGCTTGAAGGCTTGCTCCGACACGGCTGGGTCGATCATGCGGCAATCCGTGGCGCGGCGGAAGTGGGCAGCTGGCGCGGCGCCTCCAGCGCGCTCAGCGGCCACAGGCCGGCGCGCTCGGCGCGCAGGCGCAGCACCGTGTAGCGGCAGATCAGCTCCTTGAAGAATGCACCGCTACGGCCGTCGATGCTCTGCTCGCGCACGCTGCCGTCGGGCCAGCGGCGATCGATGACGCCCGTGCGGCGCCCGAGCGAGATGCACACGCCGCCATCGCTGAACACGAACGGCGCCTCAGCCAGCCTCTGGTGCCGGCGCGCCACGTTATCCGCGGCGGAGGCAGCCATGTAAATGGCCACCTTGCACGACAGGTGTAGTCGCCCGGAAGCACCGCCCTCCACGTCGGCGGCGTCGCCCACCGCGCTCACCTGCGGGTGCGACAGCGAGCGCAGGTGGTCGCCCACGATCACCTGCTCGCGCGCGTTGACCAGCAGCCCCGCCTCGCGCGGCAAGGAAGAGACGGCGAAGCCGCCTGCCCAGATGCACACGCCGGCCACGCTACGCTGCGCGGTCGCTGAGCCCTCGCTGCTCCACCACACGGCGCCGGGCTCGATCTGCTGCACCCGGGCGCCCTCGTGCAGCTGCACTCCGCTCTGCAGCAGGTGCCGGCGAATGTACTCGCGCGCCCCGCGCGACAGCTCCGGGGCGAGCTGCGAGTGGCTGAGCAAGGTGACCGGCACGTGGGGCCAGCGCTCGGCCAGCTCCGCCGCCATCTCTATCCCGCTCAGGCCCCCGCCCACTACCACCACCGAGCCGCGGGCTCGCTCCACTGCCAGCAGGCGCTCGCGCAGCGCGGGCACGATGTCGGCATCGAGGCTGAAGGCGTGCTCGCGCGCGCCCGGCACCAGGCTGCGATCCACCCGGCTGCCGAGCGCGAGCACCAGCTCGTCGAAGCCAAAACGCCGGCCCTGCGCGTGGAGCTCGCCGCGCGCCAGATCCAGGCCGTCGGCGCGCGCAGCGACGAAGCTCACTCCCGTGCCCGCGAGCAGCCGCGGTATGGAGAGCGAGCGCAGCCGGGCGCCGACCGCCGCCTGGTGCTGGCGCACGCGCTCCACGAACAGCTCACTGCCGTTGATCAGACGAATGTCGAGCTGACCGCGCGCGCGCCGGGCCAGGCGCAGCGCCGTCAACAAGCCAGCATAACCACCACCCAGAATCGTGATTTGGCGTTTCATGCCAGCAAGACGAGGCAGGCCCCGGCGAACGTGACACACGAGTGAGGCGCGAGCCCATTTTGGCCAAAGGACCGCAACGAGCTCGGGTCAGCCGCTCACCCGATCGAGCCACTGCTCGAGCGCGCGCTCCAGCTGCCGCGCAGTGGCGGGCAGCGCTTGCTCCAGCGGCTGCCCTGCGGGCGAGATGGCGATCAGCGGCGTGCCGCCCGGCAGGCTCGCGCGCTCCGCGGCAGAGAGCGCGACCGAGCCCGCAAACACGGCGCAGCGCGCGCCTGCGCCGTGCAGCAGCGCGCCAGGGCCCTTGCCGGCCAGGCTCGTGGCATCGAAGCAACCTTCACCGGTGAGCACCCAGTCTGCCTGCGCCCGGCGGCGCTCCAGATCGAGCCACTCGGCGACCAGCGGAAAGCCAGCGACCAGACGCGCCCCCGCCGCCACGGCCAGCCCGAACGCAATGCCACCAGCGGCGCCGGCACCGGGCTCCTGGATGCGCGCCGGATCTGCGCCCGCATGCGCGCACAAGAGCCGTGCCAGGCGCTCCGCCTGCGCCTCGAAGCGGCACAGCTCCGCCGCGCCGAGCCCCTTCTGCGGCCCGTATATCGCCGCGGCTCCCTGTGGCCCGAGCAGCGGATTGCGCACGTCACAGGCGATCCGTAGCGGGGGCAGCGCGCGCACTTTGCCCGCCACGCGCGCGATCTGCGGCCAGCTCTCGGGCAGCGGCGTGAGCGCCTCGCCGCCGGCACTCTCGCAGCGCAGCCCGAGCGCGCTCAGCGCCCCGAGCCCCAGATCGCTGGTGGCGCTGCCGCCCACGCCGAGCAGCAGCGCGTCCGCCCCCTGCGCTGCGGCCGCGGCCAGCAGCTCACCAGTGCCGCGCGTGCTGGCGCGCCAGACGTCTCGCTGCTCGGCGGGCACCTGCGCCAGGCCATTGATCGCGGCCATCTCCAGGATGGCGAGGCGTGCCGCCGAGGGCGGCAGCGCGAGCCGCGTGCGGGCGGCCGCGGGCAGACGCGCGAGCTCGACCCAGCCGATGGGCGCGAGCTGCCACCTGGCGGGCACACTGCCCGAAAACAGCGCGCCGCTCGCGCGCTGCTCGGTGCGCACGCCGCCGGCTGCCTCGGTGAGGATGCTGCAGAAGCCGTCACCGCCGTCGGCGAGCGGCGCCAGGTCGAGCTGCCAGCTCGGGCGCGCGCGACGTAAGACAGCTGCCGCGTGCTGGCAAGCCTCGGGCGCGCTCAGCGCCCCCTTGAATTTGTCGAACGCGATCAGCACCCGCATGCGCCAGCATCCTGCCGGGCTGGCCGCGTCTGTGCCACCACTGGCGGCGCTGCCGCGGGGGTCCGCGGAGTGGCACACCGGCACGCCCGCCGGCAAGAACGCAACCGGGCGAAATGTCGGACAATTGCGGCGCCGCCACGAGCTGTTCCAGTTGAGCACGCAACTTGCTCGACGCGCAGCACACCCCTGCCCGTTCTCGCGGCAGCAGCTCGAGGGACATCGTCATGACCAAATCCACTTTTCTCTGGGCCCCACTCGTCAGCCTGAGCTTCTTCGGCTGCTCCGCCGGTGACGTGGGCGAACCGGTTGCAGAAGACCAGGCCGAAAGCCTCGCGCAGGATCTGCGCGCCGCGCCTGCACGCGAGAGCTACGTGCGGCTGCGGCGCGATGTGCGGCGCTGCGCCGCGCCGCTGTGCGGCGGCTTCTTCATCGACGCCGTCAACCGCGACAGCTTGCGCTGCGCCGACGGCCAGCGCAGCGCGGAGTGCTACGTCAGCGAGCTGGAGCTGAGCGCGCTCGGGCTGAGCGAGGCACAGCAGGCCACCTTGCGCGCCGAGCCGGACACGTTCCTGCTGCTCGGCGCGATCCAGCCGCGCAACACCCGCTTCGGCGTCCTCGGCGAGCTGGTCGTGAGCGAAGCGTGGCAGGGGCACGCGGGCGTGAGCCCCAGCGGCGACTTCTTCCGCGCGCGCAACGAGGGCATCGTGTGCATCACCAGCCCGTGCCTCTCGTTCTCGGCGGAGCTGCTCAACCGCAACGCACCGAGCCGGCCCTTCGCCGAGATCGACGTGTCGGCGGTGGACGCCGATGCGAGCGCGGCCTTTGCTCAGCTGGATGCACCGGAGGGCTTGCTGCTCGCTGCAGAGCGCACCACCGTGCGCGGCCCCGCCGGTCGCGCACGCGGCCTGGCTGCGAGCGAGTTTTACCTGCCGTTCGTGGCGGAGCCCGTGGCGTGCGGCTCGCGCGGGTTGCCACAGTGTGCGGAGGGCAGCTTCTGCAACTTCCCGCTCTCCGCGGCCTGCGGCAGCTTCGACGCCCCCGGCGTATGTGAGCCGCTGCCGGAGGCCTGTATCGAGATCTTTGCACCGGTCTGCGGCTGTGACGGCCAGACCTACGCCAACTCCTGCTTCGCCGCTGCCGCCGGGGTGAGCGTGGCAGCCGAGGGCGAGTGTGAGCCAGAGCCGCCAGTCGAGCAGGCCTGCGGCTCGCGCGGGCTGCCGGAGTGCGGCGAGGGTCAGTTCTGCGCCTTCCCCCCCGAGGCTGAGTGCGGGCGCGGCGACCGCCCGGGTGTGTGCGCCCCGCGTGCAGAGGCCTGCATCCTGATCTTTGACCCGGTGTGCGGCTGCGACGGCCGCACCTACAGCAACTCCTGTGTTGCCAGCTCCGCAGGGGTCAGCGTGGAACACGACGGGCCCTGCGCGGGCGCTGACTGAGCCCGCAGCGCGCGCCACAATCTCGAGGACACTCGAGCAGCGCTCGGGCACTCTTGGCAACGTGGCAAGCGCGAGGAGCGTGGTTCGGCCGTGGACGGGCGGCGTCCACGGCCGGTGCGGCGGCGAGGCATGGGCGGTGCTGGCGCTGGTCATGGGCTGCACAGACGCGAGCTCACCAGCGCCCCCGCTGATGGCAGCGGGCCCGCGGCAGGGTCCGCCGGAGAGCGTGTTCCAGCGCGAGCGCCGCATCGAGGTGGAGATCGAGCTGGCGCCCGCCGACTGGGAGCAGCTGCGCTTCGAGGGGCGCAGCCTGGCGCAGCTGGAGGAGGACCCGCCGGCGCCCTACCGCTACACCGGATTCCCAGCGCAGGTGACCGTGGACGGCGTGCTTCATCGCGGGGTGCAAATGCGGAAGAAGGGCTTCATCGGCTCGCTCTCGACCTTGCGCCCCTCCTTGCGGCTCGACTTCGACCCGGAGCGGCAGGGGCTGCTCGGCGGGCTGCGGCGCTTGACCCTCAACTCGGACTATCAGGACCGCTCCCACGCCCGCCAGTGCATGGCGCTGGATCTGCTGGCGGCAGCCGGCGTCCCCGCCTCGCGCTGCGCCTATGCGCACGTCAGCGTGAACGGCCGCGATCTCGGCACGTACAGCAACGTCGAGCCGATCACGGGCAGCTTTCTGCGGCGCCACTGGAGCGATGACGTGGGGCCGCTGTACGAGGGCACCGTCGCCGATTTCGACCTGGAGAGCTGGCAGGATCTGGAGCTGGAGAGCAACGGCGCCACCCAGCAGGCGGAGCTGCAGCAGCTGGCGGCTGCGCTGGAGGCGAGCGATGAGACCGTGGTGAGCGAGCTCGCGGCCATCGTAGATCTGGATCGCTTCCGCGACTTCTGGGCGATGGAGACCTTGCTCGGGCACTGGGACGGCTACGCCGGCAACGCCAACAACTACTATCTGTTCTTCAGCCCCGACAGCCAGCGCTTCGAGCTCATCCCCTGGGGGCTGGATCAAGCCTTCGTCGGGCAGCGGCCCTTCAGCAGCGACTTCTACGACATCACCGTGTACGCGCGCGGGCACCTGGCACGCCGCCTGTATGACGTGCCCGAGCAGCGCGCGCTATTCCGCCAGCGCCTGGGCGAGCTGAACGCTCAGCTCTGGGACGAGAGCGCGCTGCTGGCGCAGGCGGAGGCGATCGCGGCGCTGGCGCCCGACGCGGCGCCGGACGCCATGACCGCGCACCGCGAGTTCTTGCGCAGCCACGGCCAGGCGCTGCGCGCCGCGCTCGCCGAGCCCGCGCCGGAGATCAGCGATCCAGCGCCAGCGCCGCCCGTCACTTGCCCGCTGCGCTGGAGCCCGCTCGGCGGTAGCTTCAGCACGTTCTGGGAGTCGAACGAGGGCACGGCGGAGCTCGCGCTGGAGCTCGACGGAGCCCCGCTGCAGAGTGAGTTCTTCCCCTCGGCACAGCCCGATCCGGATCCCACCCGCGCCACCATCAGCCTGGCGGGCCCGCTGCCGGACGGGCGCACCGTGCTGCTGCTCTTGCTCCTGCCGCGCGCGCTGCTGGCTCCCGGCAACTATCGCTTTCACGGCAGCGAGACCCTGGGGGTGGCCGGCGCCATCGGCGCGGACGGCGCCTTCACCACCCTGGGGCTGTTCGGGGACGGCCAGCTCAGCTTCAGCCGCGCCAGCACCAGCCCCGGCGCCCCGCTGCGCGGCGAGCTCCAGGCGACGCTCTATCAGAATACCTGTCTAGGCACCGCAGGCGCTGGCGGCAGCGGCAGCGGCGGCTGAGAGCCCACTCCACACGCGCTGCAGCTCGTCAGGCAGCGGGGCGTGCAGCTCCAGCAAGGCTCCGCTGAGCGGGTGCACCAGGCTCAGCCGCTCGGCGTGGAGGGCCATGCGCTCCAGCCCGAAGCGGCGCTGAAACAGCCGGTTGTGCTCGGACTTGCCGTAGCGCACGTCGCCGATGATGGGGTGGCTGATGTGCTTGAGGTGGCGCCGCAGCTGATGCGCGCGCCCCGTCAGCGGAGAGGCCTCCACCCAGGAATACAGGCGCTCCACCCCGGTCAGCTCGTTCTGCAGCGGCGCGCTGAATAGCCGCGCCATGCGCGTCTGCGCCGGCTGCCTGGGCTTGCCTGGCTCCTTGGCGAGCGGGTGATCGATCAGCTGCGCTTCCGGGGCGCGGCCGCGCACCAGCGCCAGGTAGCGCTTGTGCACGCGATCCTCCGCGAAGGCCTGGCCCAGCTGTCCGGCGATCTCCGGGGTGCAAGCGAACAGCAGCACGCCGCTGGTGCCGCGATCGAGCCGGTGCGCGGGGTAGACCCAGTGCCCCAGCTGGTCGCGCAGCGCGCTGAGCACCGTGACCTCGTCCTGCGCCCAGCCGCGGTGCACAATCAGCCCCGCCGGCTTGTCCACGGCGACCAGCGCATCATCGTGATACAGGAGCGGCAGGGGCACGAGGCGCCGTATATCAGGCGGGCGCCCGCAGCAGGTGCCGGAA
The DNA here is from genome assembly GCA_025937895.1 of Polyangiaceae bacterium. Classification (GTDB taxonomy): domain Bacteria; phylum Myxococcota_A; class Polyangia; order Polyangiales; family Polyangiaceae; genus SZUA-265. The sequence continues at coordinate 22,994 of JAICQL010000075.1, forward strand.
CGTCAAGCTGATGCGCTCCTCGACCGGGCTGCTCGCGCGCGGCAGCGCATGGCGATAGTGACGCTGACAGCTGCCGCCCATGACCAGCAGGCTACCGTCGGCCAGCGGCAGGGTGAGCGGGCGCTGGCCGCGCGGGGCGCGCTGCAGGCGCAGCTGAAAGCGGCGTGTTGCACCGAGCGAGAGCGTGGCCACCAGCGGCTCAGGGCCGAGCTCGGGCTCGCTGTCGGCGTGGTAGCCCATGCTGTCTTCGCCGTCGCGGTAGCGATTGATGAGCACGTGGTTGAAGGGCGCGCCCGCCTGCGCCGCCACGCGCGCGCACAGCTCCCCGAGCGGCGCCAGCGCGGCAGGCCAGGGGCGCGGCTCCAGGGTCTGGCCGGAGTAGCGATAGGGCAGCTCGCCCGCCCAGGCGATCAACCGTGGCTGCAAGATGGGCCTGCCGAACAGCACGATGTGGCGCTGCTCCCAGGCGAGCTCGCGCACCAGGGCGGCGCGCAGCTCCGCCGCCTCCGCGGCGCCGAGCCAGCGCTCGTGCAGCTCCAGCCAGGCACCCAGCTGCAGCTCGGTGCGCGCCGCCTTCGAGTACTCCGCCGTCATGCTCCGGGACGGTAGTAGACCATCCCGGAGCTCAGCGGCAACGGCGCCGCCCTGCGCAACCCCCTCGAAGCCCGCTGGCCCGCTCAGGGATTGACGATCACGAACTCGACCCGGCGGTTCTTGGCGCGCCCGACCGCCGTGTCGGTGCTCTCGATTGGCTCCGACTCACCCTTGCCGATGGAGCGCAGGCGCTTGGCCATGCGGGTCGGGTCCTTGCTCTGGCGGATCAGGTAGTAGCGCACCGCGCGGGCGCGCTCCCTCGACAGCTGGAGGTTCTTGGCACGCGGGCCCCAGGCGTCGGTATGCCCGACGATCTGCACCTTCAGGCTGGGGTTGGCGTCCAGGATGTCCACCACCTGGTTGAGCAGCTCGCGGCTGGCGTCGGCCAGGTTGGCCGTGTATTCGCCGAACTGCACCGGCTCGGAGATCGCGATCAGGCCGGCGTCGATGCGCGCCAGGCACTCGCCGCTGGGCGTGGGCCGCGCGCCATCGGGGCACAGCTTGGCCATCACCTCGGGGCAGCCGTCGGCGTCCTCCCCTGGCTCGTCCTCCGCCTCGAAGGGGCACTTGTCGTCCGCGTCGAGCAGACCATCCGCGTCGTTGTCCGGCTCGGGGCAGCCATCCGCGTCCTTGAAGCCATCGCGGTCTTCCGGCTCGTTGGGGCAGCCGTCTTCTTCGTCGGGCAGACCATCCTGATCGTTGTCCGGATCGGGGCAGCCATCCTCGTCCTCGAAGCCGTCCTTGTCCTCCGGCTGGTACATGCACTTGTCGGGACGATCGAGGACGCCGTCGCCATCGGCGTCGGGCGGCGGGCAGCCCGGCGGCATCGAGCCGTCCAGGCGCGGAAAGCAGGTGACCTTGTTGTCCGCTGGCTCCGGAGGCGGCGCGGCTGCCAGGGATGCGGCGTAGCCCACGGCCAGGAACACGCGGTAGCCGGACTGACCGATGCCGCTCATCAGGCCCGCGCCCGCGCCCGTGCTCACGCTGAAGCGCTCATCCAGGCGATGACGGGCGCCCACCAGCACCTCGCCGCGCGTCTCGGTGCCGCGGCCCGGCTGCGCCAGGGGCGTTCCACCCTGAAACTCGGCGCCAAAGTCCCAGCCCGAGAGCAGATCTGGATAGAGCGCTGCCAGCCCGTACGAGAGCTCGTTGCCGTCGCGCAGGTTGAAGATGCGCTGCTCCTCCTTGAACAGTGCACCCACGGAGCTGGACAGCACGATCGGCCCCGCCTTCAGCTCGGCGAGCGCGCGCGGCTCCACGCCCGGGCCGTCGTAGCCCATGTACGCGGGAGCATCCCACAGCGGCAAGGTGACCGCCGCCTCCAGGCCCAGGGCAAAGGGGCTGTGCGGATCGCCCAGCAGCACCGCGCGCGGCACGATGGTCGGGTTGCCGAAGCCCGAGGAGGTGGCCGTGCCCAGGTCCTGACCGGGCAGCTCGGCGCGCTGGTGCAACACCACCGGCGCCATCAGCGAGATCTGGAAGCGATCCAGCAGGCCCAGCGCCACGCCCAGCTCGGCTTGCTGGCGATTGGCGACCAGCTTGCGCAGGGTGTCGCCCGTCTCGCGGTCCGCCACCACCGCCGGTCCGGTGAGATAGCTGATGGAGGCGGCGCCGCGCAGGCCCAGGTGCGGCAGCACTCGCGGGCGGCTCACTCCCAGGAGCTCGAAGCCCCCGGGATTGATGCGGTGCGGGTTCGCGTCGATGTTGGTATTGCGCGCGTTGGCGATCTGATCGGCCGTCTGCGCGTGCGCGGGCACGGCACTGGCCGCCACCAGCCCCAGCCCCAGCGCACCCACGCGCGAGGCGCTGCGAGCACGCCGTGCCAGCGCTGCCAGCAGCGCCGCAGCGCCGAGCCAGCCGAGCGGCGCGCCACCCCTGCCGGTATCGCCCTTCCCCGCGCCCGACACCGCGCAGCCGGAGCCGCGGATCTCGCCGTTGGCCTCCAGCAGCCAGCGCGGATCGAGCCCTGGCTCCGGCTCCGGCACGCCATCGCCGCCGTCGTTGGGCACCAGCGGCGGGATCACCGGCGGATCATCGCCGGGACTGGTGATGTCATCGCGTGGATCGTTGGGATCGGTGCCGTCCATCTTAACCTCGCGGCCGTCGCTGACACCCCCGTCATCGGTGTCGCGATCGGTCGGATTGGTCTCGCCCGCGTCAAAGCGGCCATCGAGATTCACGTCTTCTTCCCCGTCTTCGAGCCCGTCGCCGTCGGTGTCGCGCGACAGCGGATCGGTGCGCGAGGTCGGATCCGCGTCCCCGTCCACACCGCGCTCGCGGCCATCGGAGAGTCCGTCGCCATCGCTGTCCTTCAGCAGCGGATCGGTGCCCAGCCGGAACACCTCCGAGCCGTCGTCCAGACCATCGCCGTCGGTGTCCGCCAGGCGCGGCTCCGTCTCGCCCGCGCTCACCAGACCATCGCGGTTCGCGTCTTCCACCCCGTCGCGCAGGCCATCGCCGTCGCTGTCGCGAGAGGTGGGGTCGGTCTCCAGCCCCGCTGCCGGGCGCCCGTCGAGATCGCTGTCCTCCATGCCATCCGGGAGGCCATCGCCGTCCGTGTCTGCGGACGTGGGATCGGTCTGCCCGTTGGCGTAAGCGCTCTGCGCCTCCAGCCCATCGCTCAGCCCATCGTCATCCGTGTCGGGATCGCAGGGGTTGCTGGGCCGCGGCTGTAGCACCAGGTTGAGGCGCACGCGCAGGTCGAACTCGGCCAGGTTGCTCAGACCGTCGCCGTCGAAGTCGGCAGCGCCGTCGTTGCTGGTGGGGTCGAACGCGGTGCCGCAGGTACCAGTGCCGTTCTGGGCCACCTCCCAGCCGTCGCTCAGGCCGTCGCCATCGGTGTCGAACAGGTTGGGGTCGGTCTCGCTCGGCTGGCGCAGGCCGTCGTGGTTCTGATCTTCGGCGCCGTCGAGCAAGGTGTCGCCGTCGGTGTCGGCCTCGAGCGGGTTGGTGGTGGTGAGCGGGTCGGTGTCCGCCACGAACACGCCCGGATCGGTGGCGTCGGGATCGAGCGCGCTGCTCTGCGGAGCACTCAGGCCTCGCTCGAGTCCATCGAGCAGGCCGTCTCCGTCGGTGTCGGCGCGCAATGGGTGGCTGGCGAAGACCAGCCGGCCGTTGACCTCCACGCTCTCGTTGCCATCGAGCAAGCCGTCGTCGTCGCTGTCCGCGTCAAAGGGGCTGGTCTGCACACCGTCGCGCAGCGGGAACACCTCTTCGCCGTCGTTCAGGCCATCGCCATCGCTGTCAGCCAGCGCGGGATCGGTGAGCGAGACGTTCGTCTCGTAGTTGTCGGACAGGCCGTCGCCGTCGCTGTCGAGCAGCGCGTCGCCGCCCGTGGCGGGGTTGGTGCCGTCCGACACCTCCACCCCGTCCAGCACGCCGTCCCCGTCCGAGTCGGGGTCGCAGGGGTTGCTGCCGGCTGCCAGCTCGGCGCCGTCGTTCATGCCGTCGCCATCCGAGTCGGCGCGCGAGGGCCTCAGGCACAGGTGCTCGTCGATGCTCAGCTCGTATTCGTTGCCATCGCTGAGGCCATCGCCGTCGCTGTCGTCGCGGAAGGGATCGGTCTCGAACAGCTTCTCCAGCCCATCGGAGAGGCCGTCCCCGTCGGTGTCGGGGTTGGTCGGGTCCGTCTCCTCGCCCAGCTCGGGTTCGAAGATGCCGTTCTCGTTGGCGTCGCCGCGATAGCGGCCGTCGCCGTTGGCGTCTTCTTCGCCATCGTCCAGCAGGTCACCGTCCGAGTCCACGCTGAACGGGTTCGTGCCGATCTCCAGCTCGCGCTGGTTGGTCAGACCGTCACCGTCCGAATCGAGCAGATCGTCCTCGGCGACGAGCGGATTGGTGGCATCGAGCACCACCTCCTCGCCATCGTCACGACCGCCGCCGTCCGTGTCGCGACGGCGCGGATTGGTGCGGTGCACCTGCGTCTCCGCATAGTCGGAGAGCCCGTCGCTGTCGCTGTCCGCCAGCGTGGGTGAGGTGCGCAGATCGCGCTCGCGCCCATCCGAGAGCCCGTCCCCGTCGGTGTCGAAGCGAGTTGGATCGGAGCCCAGCGCGTGCTCCTCCCCGTTGCTCAGGCCATCGCCGTCGGGGTCAGGTGCCGGCAGCGCCTTCAGGTTGCCGAAGTAGAGCAGCTCCCAGCTGTCCTCCAGGCCATCGGCGTCGCTGTCTGCCGCCCACACGGCAGGCGCCGACAGGCTCAGCAACAGAGCGACACGACAGGCCACCCGAAGCGCGCCCGTGCGCCTGCGAATTGCCCTCCAGTTGCCACTCCGCGCGTGACTCGAGTCGCCGGTACCCACCATCCCCTGTCTCTTGTCAATTCCCCCGGAACAGGGAAGACAACGACTCGAAGGCCCTCAGGGTTAAGCAAAGCTTGGGCCGGCAGCCTCACGACAGAGCCGTTGGCGCAGACGCTGCGCCAACCGGCTACGGGCGGCGATGTACGCCAGGCAGCGCTGCGCGACGACCTCGCGCTCGGCGCTCAGCGTGCGGCCGCGGCGTCGTCACCGTGCAAGGTGGAACACCCGAGCACGAAGCCATCGAGCCAGAAGCCGGAGTGGAGCAAGAGCTGGGAGAGCACGCTGCCGCCCTCACACGCCGAGCGATACTGCGCGCTGCCGCTGGCGGCGAAGCTGTCCGGGCGCGAGATGAGCAGGTGGCCCTCTGCCTGCGCCACCACCTCGCTCGTGTCGGGAGCGAGCGCGAGCGGAGCACACTCCAGCACCAGGCTGCGCAGGATGGCGGTGACGCTGCCGTCCGCCGCTGGCGGCTCGTATTCGCCGGACAGGCCGACGAGCGCCGGCGCGATGGCGGGGCACAACGTCTCCGGCTGCGGCACCCAGAGCAAGCGCTCATCCGGCACCTCCCAGCTGGGTGGACCGAGCATCGGCTCCGCCGCGTCCCAGCTCAACAGCGCGTCGTCGCGGGTGAGCGCGATGCGCGCGCCGGCACCCGGCAGCCCTGCACCGGGCAGCCCTGCATTCGGCGGCCCTGCACCCGCCAGCACGGCAGCGCTGGCGCAGATTGGCTCGATGAAGACCAGCCGCTGCCCGAAGTTGTCCGTGTTGGGATTCGCCGTCGTCCTCACCCCCATCACGATACCGCCCTGACAGGTGCCGAGGCGCGGCCCGCCCCCTTCGAAGCCCACCAGCGCGAGCGGCGAGGGCGGCTCGACCTGAACCGGTATCACCAAGGGCTCGCTCGGATCTGCAGACCCCGGGTCCAGCGGCCCCGCATCTCCATTCGCGCTCGCACCCGAGTCGGGACCCGGCACGAGCGGCGGCAGCTGCGGCTGCTCTCCCGTGCCGGGACTGACAGGGCCTGGCGAGGAGCCGGGCAAGACCACTCCGAGCCCGGGCTGCAGGCCCCCGACCGAGCTGGGCGGCGGCTGCTCCGGCGCGGCTTCACTCAGCTCCACTCCACCCAGCAGCCCCTGACACGCGCTGCCCAGCAGCCCGGCGGCGAGCGCGCAGGCCAGCGCCCGCTGCGCTCTCCAGCTCTCGCGGCTACTGACGTGGGTCGGCGCGGAGGCAGGCATCAGACGAACCTCGAAGGCCGTGTCCATGCCTTTGTTCCCCCGAGCTGGCAAGCTCCGGCCTGCGATCACCCGGTCAATGCGCCGGCCCGCTGCTCCCAGCCGCACTCGGCACCAGCTTCAGCAGCTCCCCGTCGCGCTCGTCGGTCAGCAGATAAATCGCGCCATCCGGGCCTTGCCGCACGTCGCGAAAGCGCGCGCGCCCGGCCAGGAGGCGCTCCTCACCCACCACCCGCGTGCCCTCGAGGGTCAGCCGCGCCACGTGCTTTCCGGCGAGGCCGCCCACGAACAAGCTGCCCTTCCACGCCGGAAAACTATCGCCCGTGTAGAACAGCATGCCGGACGGCGCGATCACGGGATCCCAGTAGTACAGCGGCTGCTCCATACCCGGCGCGGCCGTCTTGCCCTCGCCGATGGGCCCGCCCGAGTACTCGATGCCGTAGCTGATCGTGGGCCAGCCGTAGTCCTTGCCCGGCTCGATCGCGTTGATCTCGTCGCCGCCGCGCGCGCCGTGCTCCACGATCCAGAGCTGGCCCGTCACCGGATGCAGCGCGGCGGCTTGCACGTTGCGGTGCCCGTAGCTGTAGATCTCCGGCAGCGCGCCCGCGCGCCCGACGAAGGGGTTGTCCGCCGGCACCTTGCCGTCGGGCTCGATGCGAATGAGCTTGCCGAAGGCGCTGTCCAGCCGCTGTGCCTGCCTGCGCCCTGCGAGCTCGGAGCGCTCACCCGTGGTGATGAACAGCTTGCCGTCGCGCGCAAAGACCAGGCGCGAGCCGAAGTGCTTGTTCGAGTCGAACGTCGGCATCATGCGCCAGAGCACACTCAACCCCTCGAGCCGCGCGCCCTGCCCCGCCGCGGCCGCGGGCACCAGGCGCGCACGCGCCACCGCCGTGCCATTGCCGCCCTCGCGCGGCTCCGAATACGAGAGATACACCAGGCCGTTGCTGGCAAACGCCGGATCGAGCGCCACGTCGAGCAAGCCACCCTGCCCGTCCGCGTCCACCCTGGGCACACCTGCCACCGGCTCGGACTTGCTGCCATCGGAGCCGAGCACGCGCAGCTGCCCAGAGCGCTCGGTGACCAGCATCTGCCCGTCTGGCAAGAACGCGAGCGCCCAGGGATGGTCCAGCCCGCCCGCCACCCGCTGCGCCTCGAACGCCACTCCCTCGGTGCGATACGGCGCACGCGTCTGACCGGCGAACGCCGGCTTCTGGCCGCTGCCCTCCGGCCCCTGCAGCTCGAGCGGCTTGCCCGGGACCTGATTGCCCGGGTTGGCGGTATTGGCGCGGCAGGCGCTCAGCAGCAGCGCCGCGCCAGTAACGAGCAGTGACATTCGCATGTTGCGAGTTGTGCTCGTCCCGGTGCGGGCGTGCCAGCTGGAACGCGCCACAGTGGCGCGGCACCACGCCGGCGCGGAGCCGTGTAGCCGCGGGCGGCCGCGCCGCGAGACGGATCGGCTCGCTGGCTTCGGCACTGCTCGACGGCACTGCTCGACGGCACTGCTGAAGCGCGGCGCTGGGCACGGCTCAGGCGCTGCTGCTCTCGAACGCGGGCAGCCGGGCGCTGGCCTGCTCCAGGGTTGGATAGTCGGTGTAGCCACGCGCGTCACCGCCGTAGAACGTGGCGCGCACCGGCGTGTTCAAGGTTGCCCCCAGACGGAAGCGCGCCGGCAGATCCGGGTTCGCCAGGAAGGGCACGCCAAAGGCGACCAGATCCGCCTCGCCCTGCTCGATGGCGGCCGCGGCGCGCTCCGGGGTGAAGCCGCCATTGATGATCAGCGGCCCCGAGAAGCGCCGGCGCAGCTCAGGCGCCAGGCGCGGCACGGAGTCATCCGCAACGCCGGTGGCGATCGGGTCGACCAGGTGCAGATAGGCGAGCCCGAGGGCGTTGAGCGCGTCCACCGCGTAGCCGAAGGTGGCGGCGCGATCGCTGTCCTTGATGTCGTTGAAGGTGCCGCGCGGAGACAGCCGCACGCCCACGCGCTCCGGGCTCCAGGCGGCGCTCACCGCGCGCGTCACCTCCAGCAGGAAGCGCGCCCGGTTCTCCAGCGAGCCCCCGTAACGATCGCTGCGCTGATTGCTGCCATCCGTCAAGAACTGCTCGATCAAGTAGCCGTTCGCGCCGTGCACCTCCACCCCATCGAAGCCGGCCTCGCGCGCTCGCTCCGCCGCTTTCGCGTACTGGCTCACGATCTCGCCGATCTCCCGCTCCTCCAGCGCACGCGGCGTGACAAACGGCTTCGGCCCCTCCAGGGTCATTGCGTTACCGCTGGGCGCGATCGCCGACGGCGCCACCGGCAGCGCCCCGTCCGGCTGCAGCGACGGGTGCGAGATCCGCCCCACGTGCCACAGCTGCAAGAAGATGCGACCACCCCGCTCGTGTACCGCGCGCGTCACCCCACGCCAGCCCTCCACCTGCTCCGCGCTGTGGATGCCCGGAGTGCCCGGATAGCCCAGCCCCTGCGGCGAGATCTGCGTCGCCTCGCTGACGATCAACGCCGCCGACGCCCGCTGCGCGTAGTGCTCCGCGATCAGCGCCGTCGGCACGTTACCCGCGCCAGCGCGATTGCGCGTCATCGGCGCCATCACGATACGGTGCGGCAACTGCAGCGCAGACAGGGAGAATGGCGTGAAGAGACGGGAGGTGTCGCTCATGATGACTTCCTTCAGATGGTCTGATGTCTTCTTTGATAGATAGACACTGGTCTAATTGAACGCAAGCCCACGACAGACGCAAAATGCCCAGGCGTCACACCGGGCGGCCAGACGCCGCGTCGTGAACCGACTGACGTGTCTCTCATGGTGGACAGGGCAGGGGCAGGGCTCGGGGTAGAGCTTGGGCCAGGGCGAGAGCGTGGGTGGGGGCCGCGCCACTGCCAAGCGCTTGCGCCAGTTCCCGGCGTCCACCGGCTGAGCTGAGCGGAGAGCCGTGCGACGCCCGTCGGCGTTGAGGCGTCGATGGGGCTGTGGCTCGGGTCTCCTCATTGTCGGTGGGGCCCTCGCGCAGAGGGTCACTCACAGGGAGTCCATCATGACACTCAAAATCTACGCCGTCGTCCTCGAGCTGGTTCGCAGGCTCTCACCGTATCTTCCTGCGCCCCGCGCACGCAGTTCGTCACTCGCTGACCAGCTCGAACGGGCGCTGGTCAGCATCCCGTTGAATCTGGCCGAAGGTGCCTATTCACGCGGCAAGAACCGCCAAGCTCGCTATCAATCTGCGGCGGCCTCGGCGCGGGAGGCCCTGGCGTGCCTCGAAACGGCGGAAGCGCTCGGCTGGGTGCAGCCGCTCCCACCCGAGCTCGGCGCTCTGTTTCACCGCATCACCGGCACGCTCGTCCGGCTGATCGAGCCGCGGCGTTGAGCCGGGCGGCTCGGCGGGCTCGCTGCCAGCGGGTCCGCCGAGCTTGCCGCCA
>JAICQL010000276.1 GCA_025937895.1 Polyangiaceae bacterium
AGACGGCGCTCTCCGCGGGGGAGCCACCCGCGACCAAGGGCTATCCGCCCTCGGTGTTCGCCGCGCTGCCGCGGCTGATGGAGCGCACCGGCACCAGCACGGGCGCGGGCGTGATCACCGCGCTCTACACCGTCTTCGTGGAGGGCGATGATCTGACCGACCCCATCGCGGACGCCGCGCGCGGCATCCTGGACGGCCACATCGTGCTGTCGCGCAGCCTGGCGGAGAAGGGGCACTTCCCCGCCATCGACGTGCTGCAGAGCATCTCGCGTCTGATGCCCGACGTGGCCGAGCCCAACCACCTGAGCACCGCCGGCCTGATCCGTGAGGCGCTGGGCACCTATCGCGATGCCTCCGACCTGATCCAGGTGGGCGCCTATGTGCCGGGCAGCGACCCGCGAGTCGACAACGCCTTGACCTTGGTGCCAAAGATCCATGCCTTCCTGCGCCAGGGCCTGACCGAGAAGACGCCCTTCGGTCAGGCGCGCGCGCGCATGATGGCGCTGCTCAGCAACCTGCCGCGTGGCGCTGAGGCGCACGGGTGAGCACGCGCGAGGCCCGCATCGCCCGCGTGGTGCACCTGCGCGATCAGCGGCTGAAGCTGGCCGTGAAGGCGCTGGAGGAGGCGCGCGCGCTCGAGCGCCGCGCGCTGGCAGAGCTGAGCGCGGCGCAGTCGTCGCGGCAGGGCGCGGAGCTGGCGCGCCGCGAGCTGGCGCGCACCGGCACGGACATCCGCAGCTTCATCGAGGCCGAGGAGTGGCTGCGCTCGCGCTTCATCGAGGAGGAGCTGTGCAGCCTGCGCGTGCAGCGTGCGCGCATGCAGGTGGACCGCGGCCAGCAGCGCGTGAAGGAGGCGGCGCTGAAGCTGCGCCAGCTGGAGCTGCTGCAGGAGCGCCTGCGCCAGGCCCGGCGCGCCAAGGAAAGCCGCGCCGAGCGCAGCTCCGAGGATGAAATTGGACAACGGGTGGCGCAACGCGAGCGCCAGAAAGGCCAGCTGTGACCGCCAGCTTTCACTCCCCCATAGGCCGCGCCGGCCTGCCCGCAGAGCCCCTGGAGGCCGAGCCCCGCGAGCGCGAGCGCAGCGACGAGGCCTGGGCGCTGGCCATCACCCAGGCGCTGGTGGAGGTGCGGCCGCGCCTGAGCCTGCCGAGCACGCCAGAGGCGCCCGCCGCTGGCGGCACTGCGCCAACCTCCGCGGCAGCTCAGCTGGAGCAGGCCGCCGGTGCCGCCGCGGGCGCGAGCTCGCCCGCTGCTGGCTCGGGGCCCGGTGGCTCGGGCGCCGCTCGCAACGGCGCGGCAAATCCCGCTGGACCACCGCTACCTACCAAGATCATCACCGAGCTCAGCGACAGCCGCCTCGGGCGTATGGAGCTGTCGGTAGCCCGCGGCGAGCACGGCCTGCACATCGTCATCAACGTGGCGGATGCACGTGTCAAAGCGCTGATTGAAGCAGAGCAGGCGTCGCTCGTAAAAAGCCTGCAAGGCTGCGGGCTGAGCGTCGATTCCGTGAAGATCGGCAGCAGCGCGGCGAGTGGCACCGCTCTTGCTCCTCAGGAGGTAGCCCAAGAAAGGGCTCTGGCCAGGAGCCGAGGTAACACAAACCTCCGCCCCGCGAGCGCCAGGTGGCGTGGCTACGGAGCCCCGCCCGAGGAGGACCCGGAAGATGACGCGGAGCGGGTGAACCTCGAGGCATGAGCAGGTTGGATCGCAGGTAGTCAGATGGTGGACGGGATCAACAACAACAACGGCGTGTCGGCGGGGCTCGCAGACGGCGCCCTGACCAAGGCCTTCGGCGGCAACGAAGCCATGGGGCAGGACGCTTTCCTCAAGCTCCTGGTGGCTCAGCTGCAGCATCAAGATCCGTTGAACCCCCAGGAGAACTACGAGTTCGTGGCGCAGCTGGCGCAGTTCTCGTCGCTGGAGCAGTCGGTCGGCATCAACGCCCGGCTCGACGCGCTGGCGGCACAAAATCAGGGCCTACAGAACAGCCAGATCGTGGGGATGGTGGGCAAGCAAGCCACCGTCAGAGGCAACATCGTCAGCCTCAAAGGCCAGGGCGACATCGTGCCCATCTCCTTCAAGCTGGAGGCGGCCGCCGAGAACTCGACGGTGGTCATCCGCGATCAGGCGGGGCGCACCATCCGCACGCTGCCCGTCGGCAAGCGCGCGGCGGGGGTCGTGACCGTGTCCTGGAACGGTCAGAGCGACGCTGGCTTGCCGCAACCGGCAGGCCCGTACCAGGTCACGGTGACGGCCAAGGACGTGAACGACGCCCCGGTCGCCTTGACCCAGCAAAGCAGCGGCACAGTCCGCTCCGTATCTTTTGACCAAGGCTTTCCAGTGTTGCAGCTGGATAACGGGGTCAAGGCACCAGTTGGCGATCTAGTTTCCGTGTCGCCGTCATCAACCAATCCATAAAAACCGAGTCAGGAGGGCTCAACAATGGTTCTGCGCGCAATGTATTCAGGTGTATCGGGTCTCCGGGCTGAAGGAGAGGCCCTGGGAGTCGTCGGCGACAACATCGCCAACGTCAATACCGTCGGCTTCAAGGCCCAGCGGGCGGTTTTCCAGGACGTTCTCGGCCACTCCATCCTCGCCGGCACTTCTTCCGCACTGCCGGGCTCCGGCGTGCGCATGGGCGATGTCCAGCAGCTCTTCACCCAGGGTAACCTCACCAACACCGGCGTCTCCACGGACGTCGCGCTGAACGGTGACGGCTTCCTGGTGGTGGGCGGCACGGTCGACGGCATCACGGGCAACTTCTACACCCGTGCCGGTCAGCTCACGATCGACAACGGCGGCGTGCTGGTCAACCAGCAAGGCCTGAGCGTGCAGGGTTACCTGGCCAACGCCGACGGTACCTTGCAGGCATCGATCAGCGATCTGCGAGTGCCGACCGCATCGCTCTCACCCTTCGCCACGACCGAGATCGAGGTGACTGCCAACCTCGACCCCCGTGCGGAGATCCTCACGTTCGACATCCTGCAGCCCGACACCACCAGCAACTTCAGCACCTCGATCACGGTGTTTGACTCGCTGGGCACGGCTCGCACCCTGGACGTGTACTTCAACAACGCCGGCGGCAACCTGTACAACTACACGGTTGTGGCAGACGGCGCCGAGCTCGCTGGCGGCACGCCGGGTACGGACACGATCGTGGGCACGGGCAGCCTGCAGTTCACCACGGACGGTGCGCTCGATACCGCCACCACTCCGCCGCCGTCGCTCAACTTCGCCGGCGGCGCCACCGCCAACCAGGAGATCGATCTGAACTTTGGTGACGACATCACCACGGACGGCGCGACGGGTCTGGGCGGCACCACTCAGTTTGCCTCTGAGTCGGCCGTGTCCAGCCAGGCGCAAGACGGCTTCGCCTCGGGCGAGTTCTCAGGCCTGGCCATCGACGGTACGGGCCTGGTGCAGGGCTTGTACACCAACGGACAGAAGATCGCCATCGGGCGACTGGCCGTGGCCAAGTTCCGCTCCAACGACGGCCTGGGCCGCGCCGGTCAGAACCTGTGGATCGAGACTCGCGAGAGCGGAACGGCAGCGCTGGGCGCAGCCGGTGCGGGCGGGCGTGCCTCGGTCTCGTCCGGTGCGCTCGAGTCGTCCAACGTCGACCTGGGTGAAGAGTTCGTGGGTCTGATCCAGCACCAGCGCTCCTTCTCGGCCAACTCGAAGACGATCACGACTGCGGACGAAATGCTGCAGGAGCTGATCAACATCAAGCGCTGATCTCTCTCACGGAAACTAGGCCGGTCGTGATGCGGCCGGGCCACTATCAGCCCAAGAAGCGCGCAACGAACATCCATGTCTGACGAAGCTGACAAGGCGGCTGCGCCAGCTCCGAAGAAATCAAAAACGGGACTCATCATCGGCATCGTGATCGCGCTGGTGACTCTCGTTGGCGGCTCGGTTGCTGGCGCAGTGCTCGGTCCCAGGTTGCTGGGGGGCGAGGACCATGACGCCGCGGAGGCGGAGGACGACGAGGGCGCGGATGGCGCGCACGAGAGCGGTGAGGAGCAGCCCAAGCCCAAGAAGCGGGGCAAGGGCAAAGAGGAAAAGATCATCTCGGTGGACATCAACCCCATCGTGGTGGACTTGCGGGACGGCGACGGGCGCCTCCGCCACCTCAAGGTCGGTCTGGCAGCAGAGCTGGGCGAGACGGCGAGCGTGGAGGAGTTCAAGCTGAGGACGCCCCGCGGCCGCGAGGCCACGCTGAGCTACCTGCGCTCCCTCACCTTCGAAGACGTCGCAGACCCAGCCCGCTACGCGAGCATCAAGGACGAGATCAGCAAGCGCATGATCGACGCGATCGGCAACGACAGGGTCCATCGCATCCTGCTCGTGGATTTCGTGCTGCAGTGAGCAGGTCGTGGTGCTGAGCGACCCTCCACGACCCGAGATCGTACCGCTTCAGATCGCGGCATCGGATCAGAACCAGTCGGAGACCGCCCTGGCCTGGCTCACGGCCGTGGCCGGCGCGTTCAGCAAGAACCTGCGCCGTGTGCTGCCCTTTCTGGCGCGGCAGCGAGCTCGTGTTTCCATCGATGTGGCGCGCACCGCCCACGATGCCGAGCTCCGAGCCCCCGCCGCGGGCCCGTGTTTTCTCGTGCGCATGAGCTCACCCGAGCAAGTGTGGCTGGCGCTGCAGTTTGACAGCCTGGCCATCGCCGCGTTGCTCGAGGGGCTGTTCGTCACGCCGAAGCAGGACGGCGATGAGCAAGATGGTGCAGATGGGGACGGCGCGGAAGGCGACCCGCCCTCACTCGGTGACAGCCTGACCCTGGCGCAGCGCGCGCTGCTCCGGGGTCTGTGTGGAGATCTCTCGAGCCTGGTGAAGCAGCCCGTGGCGGACGTGTGCAAGTCCCAGCTGGGCGCGCCCGAGTTCGCCATCTTCAAGCGCGATGAGCTGCCAGAGCTCACCGACGACGCCATCGGCATCGACTGCCGGATCGACAGTGTGCGGCGCCCCTGGGCCATCCGCATCTGGATGGGCGCCGATGCGCTGCAGCGCCTGGCCGCAAGAGAGTCGGAGGCCAGCGCCGCAGCTCCCGCGTTCGCCGCCGCCGCCGTGCGCATCCCGGTCACGGTCGTGGCCGAGCTGGGTCGGGTCACCTTGAAGCTGAGCCAGGTGCTCGGGCTGCGGGTGGGAGACACGCTGCGCCTGCCCTCCCCCGCCAATGATCCCGTTCTGGTACGGGTCGAAGGGGTGCCGAAGTTTGACGCGGTGCCCGTGATCTCGCGCGGGCAAGTGGCCGTGAAGATCCATGCGCGCCACCAGGAGTGAGCCGCGCCCTCGCTCGACGCCCTCGATGAAGCCATGACGGACGCAAGCATCCCCCCACCCCACGCCGGCTCAGGCCGCGATCAGACCCTGCAATCCGGCGACCTCTCGGAGTCACCGCTCACGGCGCTGCGCAGCGCCGACAGCCTCGGCTTCGTGATGGATGTGCCCGTCGAGCTGTGCGTCGAGATCGGGCGGCGGGTGATGCGGCTGGGAGAGCTGCTGAAGCTCGGCCCGGGCTCGGTGCTGGAGCTGGACAAGCTGAATGGAGAGCCGCTCGACATCTATGCCAACCGCAAGCTGGTGGCGCGCGGCGAGGCCGTGGTCATCGGCGAGCGCTACGGCGTGCGGCTGAGCGAAGTGCTGGTGGTCGATGAGCCACCCAAACCGAGGCGAACATGAAATGCATGGTAGCGGCCAGGAAGCGCCGCGCTCCGACCAGGAAGGTCCCCACCCGCGCCGGCGCCGCGCTGCTCTGCGCGCTGGCGCTGCTGATACAGGGCACGGCGCTGGCGGTAGAGCCCGCTGGCGGCCCGCCGTATCCGCCCGGCACCTCGCCGCCGGACGAGACCGCGCTCGGCGCCGAGGCGCCGGACGCCTCGGTGGATGAGCTCGGCTGGCTCGCGCCCGCCAGCAGCACGGACTCCGCGCTCGCCACCACCACCAGCTCCAGCCCCGGTAGCTCGCTGCTCACCTTGCTGGCGCTACTGCTGCTCGCCGGGCTCGGCGGCGGCGCGCTGTGGCTGCAGCGCCGCAAGAAGGCAGCCTCGCCTGCGGCGCAGATCGAGTCGCGCCTGACCCTGCTCTCGTCGACCCGGGTGGGGCCCAAGGCCTTTGCCGTGTCGGCGGAGGTCAACGGCCGTGTGCTGTTGCTCGGCGTCACCGATCACACGGTGACCCACCTCGGCTGGCTCGATCCGCCGGAGCTCGAGGCCACCTCCAGCGTCGAGGAGGGCGCGCCCGAGCCCGCGCTGGCGGGCGAGCCCGGCGCCGAGGACGACGAGCTGCCCGACGACTACCCCGGCTCGGCCCTGCGCGCCGCCGCCGCTGCCCAGCAGTCCTCGCTGTTGCCGCCGGCCTCGCCGCTCACCTCCAGCCAGAACCTGCGCCGCTTCCAGGAAGTGCTGCGCGGCGCCGTGCCCGCGCGCCCCAACCCGCTGCGCGCCCCCAGCGCGCCCGCACCGCGCCCGGAAGGTCGCCCCAGCTTCCCGCTCGGCTCCGATGCGGCCAGCACGCTCGCGGCCCTGACCAGCGACGTCGTCCCCAGCGGCGCGCTGCTAGGCAACGCCACACTGCCCGGCGCCCTGCCCAGCAGCGCGCCTGCCGCCACCGCTCACCCGCCGAGTGAGCCGCCCAGCGGGCGCTCCGTGGCTCCGGCCTCGCTGCGCCGCAAGCGCCAGCGCCGGCAAGAGCAGCTCGGCAGCAAAGCGCCCAGGGCCGCCGCAAAGACCCCAGCCCCGGAGCCCGAGCCCGCGGAGCTGGAGGGTCAGGTGGCTGGGCTGCGCGCGCTGAAGAACGGCTGATTGCGGCGATGGGGGCACACGTCAACGGCCGTCCTCCGCTCCGACCCTTCCACTATGGGGCACGGCGGCCATGAACGAGCAACTGTTCGGCCCCGAGGGCCTGAGCACGTCACTCAAGATCATCGCGGTCTTGAGCGCGCTATCGCTGCTGCCGGCGATCGTGCTCACCGTGACCTCGTTCGTGCGCACGATCGTGGTGCTCTCGTTCGTGCGCCAGGGCATCGGCGCTCAGGAGACGCCACCCAATCAGGTGCTGGTCGGGCTCGCCATGTTCCTGACGCTATTCGTCATGACGCCGGTGATGACCGAGATGAAGCAGAGCGCGCTCGATCCGTACGTTGCCGGGCAGCTCACGGAGGTGCAAGCGTTCGAGAAGGCTCTGGTTCCGCTGCGCTCCTTCATGCTGCGCCACACCCGCCAGGCGGATCTGGCGCTCTTCTACAATGCCACCGAGACCCCGCTGCCGGAGACGCCCGATGACGTGTCGATGCGCATGGCAGTGCCGGCGTACATCGTGTCGGAGCTGACCACGGCCTTCCAAATGGGCGTGATCGTTCTGTTGCCCTTCCTGGTGGTGGACCTGGCCGTGGCCTCGGTCTTGATGAGCATGGGCATGATGATGGTACCCCCCGTCACCATCAGCTTGCCCATCAAGCTGCTGCTGTTCGTGCTGGTGGATGGCTGGAACCTGCTGGCAGGATCCTTGCTCAAGAGCTACGCGTGAAGCGCTTCGAGCCGGAGGGTGCACGGTGACCATCGATTCAGCCGTCGAGATGGTGCTGAATTGCCTCTTGATCTGGACCAAGACCACGGGGCCATTGCTCCTCGGTCTGTTGATCGTGGGCATGGGTGTAGGTGTGCTGCAGGCGGCCACCCAGATCAACGAGTCGAGCATCGGCTTTCTCGCCAAGCTGGTGGTGATGGCCCTGATGCTGGCCATCCTCGGCTCCTGGTCGATGCAGAACCTGGTCGACTACACGCAACGCACGATCGGGTCGATCGCTGATGTCACGCGGTGAACTTCGCGGCTCTCCTCGGCAAGAGCGCGCTGCAGCCGGAGCTCGGGCTGCTGGCGCTGGAGCTGGCGCGCCTGAGCGCCGTGGTGGCCGTAGCCCCCATCCCGTGGACCAACACACCCCGGCGCATCAAGGCCGGCCTCATCATTTTTCTGCTCGTCGTCTTGCACGGCAGCGGCAAATCACCCGTTACCGAGCTGCCGTCCGCGGGCTGGGCGGCCATGCACATCTCGGCGGAGTTTCTGCTCGGGCTGTGCATCGGCATGATCGTCCGCTTGAGCGTCGCCGCCGCCGAGGTAGCTGGCAGCACGCTGGCCGTGCCCATGGGCTTCTCCGCTGCGCAGGCCTTCGACCCCACGCTCGGCTCGGTCGACTCGGCGCTGACCCGCCTGTTCCGCAACATGACCCTGTTGCTGGCGCTGATCGCCGGCCTGCACCGGGTGATGCTGCACACCTTGCTGTCCAGCTTTCACCTGTTGCCGGTGGGCACCGCGGTGCAGCTGGAGGCCAGCTTCCCGCTGATGCTGGAGCTGACCACCCACGTCATCGGCGTCGGCGTGCGCCTCGCCTTGCCCGTCCTCGCGCTCTTGCTCATGGCCAACCTGGCGCTCGCCTTCGTGGCGCGCGCCGCGCCCACCATGCAGATCTTCAACGTGGGCTTCGCCGTGCTGTTTGCCGTCGGCGCCGTTGGCCTGTTGCTGTCACTGCCCGAGGTCGCGCGCGAAATCACGCGCGAGTTCGGCCAGAGCGCTCGCTACTTCGAACGCCTGCTGACTGAGCTCCAGCCCCGCTGAGGCGGGCAGCCGGAGCTCGAGGAGAGCCGCAGCGTGGCGGACGATCAAGAGTCAGAGCGGACAGAAGAGCCAACCCCAGAACGGCGGAAGAAGGCGCGCGAGGAGGGCCAGTTTCCGCGCGGCAAGGACGCCGGCAACACCCTGGCGGGGCTGGCCGTGCTGATCACCCTGGCGGCCCTGGGCCCCGACGCCATGCGCGTCTTGCACCAGTTCTCGCTGCGCTGCTTCACCGATCCCTACGATCTCACCCGCGGTGATCCGCGCGCGCTCCTGCACGCCGTGGCCACCACCCTGGGCGTGTTCGTGTTCCCGGTGGTGGTGGCGGCCGCGCTGGGCGCGCTGGCCATCGGCATCGCCGAGGCGGGCTATCACCCCAACATGAAGCTGGCCGCGATCAAGTGGGAGCGCCTGGATCCGCTGCCCAAGCTCAAGCAGATGTTCGCGCTGCAGGAGACGGGCGTGGACGTGGTGCTGCAGCTCGGGCGCGTGGGCGTGGTGCTGGCCGTTGCCTATTCCTCGGTCAAGAGCGCCTTTCCGCGGCTGATGCAGCTGGCGCGCGTGGACCTGGAGGCGGGCGTGCTGGAGGTGGCCAGCGTGCTGTTCGAGCTGGGACTCTGGTGCAGCCTGGCGCTCGCCGGCCTGGCCCTGCTCGACTACCTCAAGTCGTAT
>JAICQL010000402.1 GCA_025937895.1 Polyangiaceae bacterium
CCGGTGGCACGCCAGGAACTGGCGCAAGGGCTTGGCAGTGGCGCGGCCCCCACCCACGCTCTCCCCCTGGCCCAAGCTCTCCCGTGAGCCCTGCCCTTGCCCCCGCCTCCGCGGGATGGGAGTTTCCGGCAGTAGTGCTAGGCGGCAGCCCAGCTAGGCGGCAGCCCATTTGTTAGCTTCAGAGGTGATCCTTGCTATCGCCGAGGGCCTTGCCCATCGCGTGGAAGCCCTTGTCGACATACAAGGTGCTGCCCGTCACGGCGGAGGCGAGCGGGCTCGCGAGGAACGTGGCCACCTCCGCCACCTCTCGCGTCGTCAACTTCTCCGGCAGCGGAGCATTGGCGGCGTAGTAGTCCACAATCTCATCGATCACGCCGGTCACGCTGGCGGCGCGGGTGGCGACGGGGCCCGCTGAAATCGTGTTGATCCTGAGCCCGTATTTTCTGCCGGCCTGAAACGCCAGATAGCGCGTATCTGCCTCCAGCGCGGCCTTGGCGGACGACATACCCCCGCCATAGCCGGGAATGACCCTCTCGCTCGCGAGATACGTGAGTGAGAGCACCGAGCCGCCGCGTGGCATGAGCGGCGCAAAGTGCCGGACCATGGACACCAGCGAATAGGAGCTGACGCTGAGCGCAGCCAGATAACCCTGCCGGCTGGTATCCAGCAGCGGTTTGTGCACCTCGGGGCCGTTGGCCAGGCAGTGGACGAGCACGTCCAGCTGAGGTGCTCCGAACTCCTCCTTCATCTGTTGGGCGGCACCGCTGATCGTGAAGTCGCCACGGCCCGCGTAGCGACGATTCTCTCGGATCTCCGCCGGCACGTCATCGAGCGTGTCATACGCGGCGTCGAGCGCGTAAATGCGCTCGAACGTGAGCTCCTGCCCGTTGCTCAGCTTGCGAGATGCGTCGAGCTTTCCACGCCGCAACAGCGTCTCGAAGATGCCGAGCGCCGGAGGCCAGCAAGCCAGGCATACGGAGGCCCCTGCTTCAGCCAGCGCGCGAGCAATCGCGAAGCCAAAGCCAACGTCATCAGCCACTCCCGCTACGAGAGCGCGGCGACCTTTGAGGTCCACTGAAATCATGGGGCGGGATGATCAGCGCAGTCCGAGAAGACGCGCAAGACATTTGCAGCCAGCCTCGGGCACGTGCGCGCGCTCAGCGCAGCGCGCCACGCACGTCACCAGCGCAGCGACATCCTGTTGGCGTTTTACTCCGAGCTGGCGCGGTGCCGGCCGCTCTCCATCTCCGTGGCGCTGCTCGCGCGTGCTCCAGCGCAGACCTTTGCTCGCCGAGCTGGCGCAGCTCCGCAGTGTGCGTCGTGCGACCCGAGCGGAGGGCGTGCGTGTTGCAGCCGCGCGCGGTCGCCGGAGCGTACACGGTGACCCGCGCCGCAGCAGCTCGATGCGCCGGCTCGCGATTGAGGAGCCGATTTACGGCTCCGGAGCGCCACAGGATTCGCGCCACAGCGTGCACTGGGCAGAAGCCAGCACCAGGACTCGCAGTTTTTGGCGCTCCGTGCTGCCGAGCGGCTTGCACCGCCTGCGGTCTTTGCCTATAGGGAGCGTCCCTGTTCGGAGACCGGGAAACTTCATGAGCAATCGAGCGATTTGGAATGTTCGCCTACGCCACGTCTGGTTGGCTACCCCCCTCAAGGGCAAGCGCCTGAAGCGGCGCCAGCGCCTGCGCATTGGCCTGGAAGAAGCGTTGGTTCGCAAGGGCAAGAACGCTGCTGCCGAGCCGTCAGCCCCGGAGACGAACTCCTGAAGCGGCGCTAGTCGGGCGCCCTGCCTCGCAGGAAAGTCCGCTAGCGGCAGGGGTTTGGCCCTCTGAGCTGCCCGCCCTCGCTGCCGCGAGCGGCGGGCGTTGTCGTTTTCGCAGCTTCTCGGCACGGGGGAGCTTGGCGGCCCGTGGGCCATGATTCTTGACAAATCCGATGTGGGAATGCATATCGGTGCCCCGTGAAACTCTCGAACAAGGGGCGGTACGCGGTGCGGGCCCTCTTTGATATCGCGTACTTCAACGAGGGTCAGCCGACACAGGCCAAGGATATTGCCGAGCGTCAGGGCATTCCTCCGCGCTTTCTCGAGCAGATTTTTCAGGACCTGAAGCGAGCTGGCATCGTGGGCTCCAAGCGGGGACCGCAGGGGGGCTACAGCCTGGCGGGCGACGCGAGCAGCATCCGTCTCGGTGACGTGATCCGCGCGCTGGAGGGCCCGTTGCTGCTCAGCGATGGCACCGAGAAGGTCGAGGGCGCCGTGGTGGAGGTGACCGAGGCTGTTTTCCGGGATCTTTCCCGCCGCGTGGAGGCATGCTTCGACGCCGTGACCCTGGCGCATATCTGCGCCCAGGCAGAGCGCATGGGCCTGTCTCGCGTGCAAACGGAGAGCTATTCGTATGTCATCTGAAGCAGCGCGCCCTCCGCTGCCCGAGCACCCACTGGTCTACGGCAACGTCCTGGATCTGGTGGGAGACACCCCGCTGGTGCTCATCCCCGACTTGCTCGCCGGCCCCAGCGAGCGGCCGCGGCGAGCCGCAGCGCCCAGCGGCGCACGCCTCTGGGGCAAGCTGGAGAGCTTCAACCCAGCCGGCTCGGTGAAGGATCGCATCGCCAAGGCAATGATCGAGCAGGCCGAGCGGGATGGCTCCTTGAAGCCAGGCGGCACCGTGATCGAGCCGACCAGCGGCAACACC
>JAICQL010000298.1 GCA_025937895.1 Polyangiaceae bacterium
CGAGCCGCTGGTGGCCCGAGGCCTGGTGTTTGCTCGCGCGAGCGAGGGCGGTGGCGCAGAGCTGCTGCTGCCCGTCGCGTACATGGTGCAGCTGAAGAGCTGGGAGGGTGAAGACCCGCGCGGCATTCGTGCGCTGCTCACCCAGGCCAGCCCCAGCGTGTCCGCGGCAATCGCCTCGCATTACCTGGGCAGCTCTGCCACCAATCCACTTTGCCTGTCGCTGGAGACGGCGTGGCTGGTGCTGACGGATCCAGCGCTCCTGCAGCGCGAGGTCGACAGCCTGGCATCCGCCGAGCGCCGCTTGCTGCTGGCCATCGAGGAGCTGGGCGGCGAGGTAGACACGGAAGAGCTGCTCGAGCTCGAGCGCGAGCCGCTGCGGCTCCGCGGTGCCGGGGGCGCCACTCCGTCGCGCCGCGGGGTCGGCTTTGCGCTCGAGCGCCGCGGGTTCCTGGTGCCGATTCATCCCAACCGGCACGTCATCCCATCGGAGGTCACCGCGCTGGTGGGGGCAGGCCGGCGCGCAGCGCAGGATGAGCGGCGGCGGCAGATCCGCGCCGTGGTCGACGCGGATGATCACTCGCCGCGCCGCGCTGTCTTC
This sequence comes from Polyangiaceae bacterium, assembly GCA_025937895.1. Taxonomy (GTDB): domain Bacteria; phylum Myxococcota_A; class Polyangia; order Polyangiales; family Polyangiaceae; genus SZUA-265. The sequence goes on from JAICQL010000298.1 coordinate 599, forward strand.
GCACATGATCCGGCGCCGCTGGCGCTGGCCATGGCGGCGCTCGTGCGCGAGCGCAATCTGGACGTGCGCAGTGACCTGGGCACGCCGCGCTCGCTGGTTGCGCGCTTTGCCACTCGCTTCGGGCAAGACACGGGCCGGGTGGCGCTGATCGCGGCCCTCAGCCGCGCCGTCGGGCTGTGGGATGCGTCGGCTCGCAACGCCAGCGCTCCGCCCGGCAGCTGGTCGGTGGCCGAGCTGGGGCAGCAGCTGTTTGAGGTCTGGCGGCACGGCGGCGCGTGGGATGAGGCCCGCCCCGAAGGAGAGGTATTGCGCGCCGCCGGGGCGTCGCGCGAGGCCAGCGTCATCGGCGTGATCCGCGCCATCGTGCTGGAGAGCTTGATGGATCTGGGCGAGGGTCGCTGGATCCCCTGGCAAGCCATCTCGGCCTTCGTGCTGACGGACAGCCGCGCGCCTGGGCTGACACGTCTGCTCGAGCGCTGGGCGCAGCGCTGCGGAATCGATCCGAAGAGCGTGACCCTGGCGGCAGTGGCAGAGCGCGTGGCGTTCGAGAGCCTGTACGTGCTCGGTTGCGTGGACCTGGGCGAGGTGGATCCGGGAGACGTCGATCTCAGCGCGGCTGGCATCGATGCGGCTGGGCTCGCGCCGGTTGAGCCGGAGCAGCCACAGAGCGAGCAGGGTGAGGCCGACGCGGCAGCTGCGGATGCGCTGGACGAGCGCCTGGGCGATGCCGACGACGGCTGGGGCCCCGCGGCAACGCCGGCAGCATCCCTTCCGGCAGCTCTCTCGGCGGGCAGCGCCCGCATCCTGCGCATCACACCCAGGGGGCGTGCGTATCTCTCCAGTCTCGTGCCGGAGAGCAAGCGCGCCAGCCTGTTCGTCGACAGCCAGGTGTTGCGGCTGGGCGACGAGGTGCGGGTCGCGCAGGTGCTGTCGCTCGTCCCATTCGTGGAGGTCGGTCGGGTCGAAGAGCAGCTGGATGTGGTGATCACGCCCAGCACCGTGGCCACGGCTCTGGCCACCGGTCTCGAGGCGCCAGCGATACGCCAGCGCCTGGAGAGCATCGCGCGTCTGCCCGAGCCGCTGGAGCGAGCGCTGGTGCAGGCCAGCGCCGTGCTCGGCCGTGCCCAGTACGTGGCCTCGCCCGGCTTCTTGTGGGTGGACGATCCGGAGCTGCGCGAGCTGCTGCGCACGCGCCGCCAGACCGCGGATCTGTTCATCGAGCCGTCACCTCCGGGTGGCTTGCTGCTGGCTCCCGGCGTGGATCTCGAGCGAGTGACGTTGCGCTGTAGAACGCTGGGGGTGGAGGTCTTTGCGGAAGCGGAGCGCAGCGGTGCCGTGACGGTGAAGGCCGGAGCCCCGCTTCAACCGGAGTCCGAGAATCGCACACGCTCGGCCACGGGCCGCCGTCCGAGTGGCACGAGGCGCCGGGAGCCCGGGCCCGGTTCGCGCCGCACGCGCGCCGCGTCCTGAGCTGCGCCTGGGTGCGGCCCCCGCCCGCTCTGCACGCTTCTGCCACGCAGCTCTTGATGGGCGAGCTGACCCGACGGCGGCTCTGACCGCTCTATGCCAGCAGCCCCTGCGCAGTCACGCTGCGGGAATTCGAGGTGTTCCGCTTTCGAACTCCGCTGATGGCGGAAGAGTTCGCCAATGTGGGAGCCGGTCAGATCCACCCCTCATGGAAATTGCTCGCGCCTGGGCGGCCGAGCCGCGCTACATATCAGGCTTCGTGGTTTGTGAGCGAAGGGGCCGGCGCGGGTTGGAGACACTATCGCAATGACGGCGCTGTTGCGGCTACCAGAGCTCGTCAAATACGAGCTGCTCGAGGAGATCGGGCACGGGGGGATGGCAACCGTCTACCGCGCTCGCGATCGTCGGCTCGGCCGCGAGGTGGCCGTCAAGCTCATCCATCGCCACCTGCGTGACAGCGCGGAGGTGGCGGAGCGCTTTGCGCGCGAGGCAACCGCCGTTGCCAAGCTGCGCCATCCGAGCATCGTGGAGGTGTTTGACATCTCCGACCCGGAGGAGAGCGAGCGCTACCTGGTGGTCGAGCTGGTGCGCGGACCCACCTTGCGCGAGCGCCTGCGCGAGGGGCCGCTGCCGCCGGAGGTAGCGGTTGCCGTCGCGCTGGAGGTGGGTGAGGGGCTGGAGCACGCGCATCGCCAGGGCGTCATCCATCGCGACGTCAAGCCAGAGAACGTATTGATCGAGCTGCCGCGCTCGGATGAGGCCGGCTCGCGCACGCCGTTGCGCATGAAGCTGACCGATTTCGGCATTGCCAAGCTGCTCGACGCGCAGGGCGTCACCTCGACGGGCCAGGTGCTGGGCTCGCCGGCTCACATGGCGCCCGAGCAGATCGAGGGCGGCGCGGTGGATGCGCGCACGGATGTGTTCGCGCTGGGTGTGCTCCTGTACGAGGCGATGGTGGGGCGTCTGCCCTTTCACGGCGATCACCCCGCGCAGGTGTTGCGACGCGTGCTGGACGGCGAGTTCAGCCCGCCGGAGCACCAGGATCCGCGCATTGGCGCCGCTTACTCTCGCTTGATCTCGCGCGCGCTCGCGCGCCAGCGCGAGCAGCGCTTCGAGAGCGTGCAGGCGCTGCTCGATGCGTTGCGCCGTGAGCTTACCGTGCTGGGCTACAACAAGCGGCAGCCGCTGCTGGAGGCGGTGGTGCATCCCGATCCCGCCTTCGAGGAGGAGCTGGTGAGGCGGCTGGTGGAGCGCGGCACTCAGGCACGCGCCGACGGCCAGATCGCGCAGGCAGCCGAGTATCTAGGCCGCGCGCTCGCGTATCGCCCGGGGGATCGCCAGCTGTTGCGACGGGTGTCGGGCCTTGCGCGCGACCGCGAGCTGCGCAGGCTGATGCGCGGAGCATGGGCCGTGGGCGGCGCCGCGCTGCTCGGTTACTTCGTCTACCAGAAGGTAGGCGTGGAAGCCGCGCCCGAGCAGGTCGAACCTCAGCAGTCAGGGCCTCAGCAGTCAGGGCCTCAGCAGCCCGGGTCTCAGCAGCCCGGGTTTCAGCAGCCCGGCTCTCGGCAGCCGTCGCTCGCTGCCACTGCGCCCGTCACCGCCGGTCCAGCGCCGACGCCGACCGCCGCCGAGCCCGTGGCGCCAGAGCCCGAGCCGCCGGTGCTCGAGCCTTCGGCTCCGCAGAGCGCTGCTCCCTCCAGCTCCAGCCCCGCCCGGCCCAGCACGGGCGCGGCGCCGCGCTCCTCGCAACGCCGCCCGAGCACGCACGCGGGTGAGGCTGCGCCGGGCAGCGGCACGCGTGAGGTGGTGGTGCGCATCACGGGTGCCATGGGTGGCACCTTGCGCATCGACGGCAACCCCGCGCAGTGGTTCGGCGCCGTGCGCCACTCGCTGACGCTCGGACCGCATCGCTTCGAATTCGTGGCACCCGACAGCACTTGCTGCCAGAGCTCGGAGCGCGTGGTCAACGTGGTGGCAGGTGAGGGGCCGCAGGAGGTGATCGGCGAGATTCCGTTCCTGGATGCCGTGCTGCGGGTGAGCGCAGACGAGAGCGACGCGGGCTTCATCACCTGTCCGACCTTGTTCTCCGGAGACCAGCCGTTCCCCGGCGAGCGTCGCATCGCCATGTCACGCGCCACGGTCACGGGCATCTGCACCCTGCGCCCGCAATCGGCGAGCAGCGCGAGCGGCCTGCAGAAGACCGAGGTGACCCTGCGGGCGGGGCAGACGCAAGTTATTCCATGGCCGTAACGTGCCGGTACGGTTAGAGTCGCGGCTACGGCCCAGACTTGGGCCCTGGCCCCGATGGCTGCACCTGGTCCCCGCATCCCGCATCTGCTTGCTGCAGGCTTGCTGTGCGTGAGTGCCGTGCTGTCTCGTCCGAGCCTGGGGCAAGGCGCTCGCCCGGGCACTGGCAGCAAGTCCGGCGCTAGCTCGGCGCCTGCCCGGCCTGGCGCTGCGGGCACGAGCGCCGCGGGTCAGCTGGATGCGAGCGCGGCGCTGGAGCGTGCGCGCATCTACTACGAGTCTGCGCGCTACGCCGAGTGCGTCGAGGCGTTCAGCCGGCTGCTGGAGCGCGCTACGCGCCTTCAGCCCAAGGAGCGAGGCACCGCCCGAATCTACCTGGCGGCATGCTTGATCGCCTCCGGCCGCACCGATGAGGCTCGCCAGCAGTTCCGTCAGGCGATCCTGGAGGATCGCATGCTGGAGGCGCCAGACCCCGTGGTCTTTCCGCCGACGGTGGTGGACGTGTTCGTGCAGGTCCGCACCAGCCTGATGGAGGATCTGGAGCGCCAGCAGGAAGAGGAGCTGCAACGCAGTCGCCGGGAGGCGGAGGCTCGGCTGCGTGCGGAGCAGCGCGAGCGCTGGCGGGTGGCGGAGCTCGAGCGTCTGGCGGCACTGGAGACCGTCGTGCGCCGCAACGAGCGCTGGATGGCGTGGGTGCCCTTCGGGCTCGGCCAGTTTCAGAACGGAGACTCCTCCCTGGGCTGGATCTTCCTCGGGGTAGAAGGCGCGCTGGCCATCACCGCGATCACGGCGACCTCGATCGAGCTGGGGCTGCACTCACAGGCAGAAGGTGGCCGGGCCCCGCTGAACAGCGAGGACCTGACCAGCAAGGTGCGCGCCGCGCGCCGCGTGGGTACGGCGGCCTGGGTTTCCCTGGCCGGCGTAGTGGCGGCCGGCATCCTGGAGGCAAACCTCTCGTACCGCAGTGAGGTGGAGGTGGGGCAGCGCCGCCGCGTGTTGCCGGATGCGCTGCGCTCGCCCGAGCCGACCAAGACCTCGAGCGAGAGCGGCGAGACCTACCTGCAGCTGCGCCCCGAGCTGGGCCTGGGCTGGCTGGGGCTCAGCGGCGAATTCTGAGCGCCCAGCCAGAGGTCACAGCCAGAGGTCACAGCCAGAGGTCACAGCCAGAGGTCACAGCCAGAGAGCGAGGCTCACGGCGCCTGCTTCTGGAACGCGCCGATCCAGAAGCCGCCGAAGTTGCTCAGCGCCGTATCACACAGCCTGCGCTCCGCGCGCCAGAACACCTGATCGAGCACCGGCACGCGCATCAGCTTGGCGCTCGGCAGCAGGATGCGCACGCCGCGCGCCGCGACCTGCTGGCACTGCGGTGGCAGCAGGCGAGCCGCCGCGACGGGGGAGTCGTAGCGCGTGAACACGTGCCCTTCATCCACGCCCTCGGCGATGCGCCCCGCTGGACCCAGGCGCTTGATGAGCGCGCGCAGGCTCCAGGGGTTGTAGAACTCGGCGATGACGTAGCCGCCCGGGCGCACCACCCGCGTCATCTCGGACAGCGCCTGCTCGATGTCGCGGATGTGGGCCAGCACCTTGAAGGAGCAGCTCACGTCGAAGGTGTTGTCCTCGAACGGCAGATCGGTGGCGCTGGCGAGCTGCACGTCCAGGTGCTTCTCCCGGGCCAGCTCCAGCATGCGCGGCGAGAGATCCACGCCGCGCGCGCAGCGAGCAAAGCGCGCGATGCGCGACAGCACGAGCCCCGTGCCGCAGCCCACCTCCAGCACGTCTTTGCCCGTTGCAAAGCGCCCCACGAACTCGGCCTCGAGCTCGTCGACCAGATCGTGATAGCCGCCGCGGCTGCGATTGCCGCGCTGGGCCTCGTAGTTGGCGGCGAAGGCGTCGTAGTAGCGACGGTTCGCACCGAGATCCCCGGAAGCGGGGCTCTCCGGCGGAGCCTCTGCTTCGGCCGGGCCGGGGCCCATGCCGCTCTGCTGCGCGTTATTTGGGTACGGAGGCGGAGGAGGCGTCATAATTCACTCTCGTTTCCATGTTGCCCGAGGACCATCCGGACTTCTTCCGGCGGCCGCCCCCGCCGGGGCAGTCGCGGGAGAGCACCATTCGCCTGGATGAGAACGGTCGATTTTGGCACGCGGGAGAGCTCGTACGCCACCCCGGTATGCAGTCAGCGTTTGCTTGCTGGATAAGGCGACACCCCGACGACGGTAGATACGTGCTCTGTAACGGTTACGACTGGACTTACTTCGCCGTCGACGACGTCCCGTATTTCGTTCGCGGGCTCAGCTCCATCAAAGACGCCTCTATCAAAGAGGAGGCGGGCGGCCTCGAGCTCGCGCTCTCCGACGGCAGCCGGGAGCTGCTCGATCCCACGACTTTGCGGCTGGGCGCCAGGGACGCGCTGTATTGTCGAGTCAAAGCTGGCCAGTTTGCCGCACGCTTCACTCCGGGAGCACAAACTGCGCTGCTCCCGTATCTGGTGGAGGGACGAGACGGCGAGCCCCTGCTCGAGCTCGGGGCGCGCCGCTTCCCCATCGGCTGAGCCGCGGCGCTCACCGGGGTTTGGGGGTGCAGACAGCAAGCTGTCGGAAAGGGGCGCGTTCCGGCTGTGCCTGAGCGGGCCTGGGCCAGTTGGCCAATGCTTTCCGATCCAGCGGCTGACCTTGCGCAGGCCACGCGACTTGGCTACGTTGCACGCGCCCACTCGGTGGGTGGTGTTCCCTTGCGGATCCCAGTTTGGGGTCCGTTTTTTTTCGGGGGGTCGGATCCCCGCCGGGGGTCGAGCCCCGTCACTGCTCCGTCTTCCTCGGCACCTGGGAACGCTGCCGCCGTCTGAGCTCCATTCGCTCCGTTCATGTTCGCCTACGAAAAACTCCCGGGTCTACCGCGCGAGCGCGTCCTCGACGCGATCGAACCGGTGCTCCGCGCCTACGGGCTGGCGGGGGTGGAGTTGGTGTGGCGCACGGACGGGCAGGGGCGAGTGCTGTATGTCACCGTGGAGAGCGCGGACGCAGCGGAGCCGGGGCAGGGCGTCACCTTGGAGGTCTGCTCGCGCCTCTCGCGCGATCTCTCGACCGCCTTCGACGTGCACAACCTGTTCGACGGGCAATATCGGCTCGAGGTGGGCTCACCCGGGCTCGAGCGCAAGCTGTACACGGCAGCGGACTACCAGCGCTTCCGCGGCAAGCTCGCCAAGCTGAAGCTCTCGCCTCCCGTGGCGGGGCAGTCCGTGATCACGGGCACGCTTGCGGGCGTCGACCCCGAGGGCAACGTCTTGCTGGAGAACGATGATGCGCCCCGCAGCTCTTCCGAGAGCGCAACGCGCGCCATCGCCTTCGAGCAGATTCGATCGGGGCAGCTGGTCGTGGACTGGCAGCAAATGGGATTTTCGCCGATGCCGCGCCAACGAGCCGGCCGGCGCTCTGCGGCACAGGGCCGCAAGTGAACGGCGCAAGTAGCGACAGGTCGCAAGTGAAGGACACCAGGTAAGATCCATGGCAACACAATCTTCCGACTTTACAGGCAATCTGGGGCTGATCGTCGATCAGGTCGCTCAGGAGAAGGGCATCGATCGTGCCGTGCTCGTCGAGACGATGGAGGCGGCCATCCTGAAGGCCGCTCAGGCTGCGTTTGGTCCCACGCGTGAGCTGGAGGCCCAGTTCAACGGCGAGACGGGGTCGATCGATCTGTTTCAGTACATGCGCGTGGTGGAGAAGGTGGAGCAGCCGGAGCGGGAGATCTCGGCAGACCTGGCGCGTCGGCATGGCCTGGAAGCGGACCTGGGTGAGGAGCTGGGTTTCCAGGTGTTCTGGCACCCGCGGGACGCCGAGCGCGCTCGCCAGCAGGATAAAGAGTTCGGCGCGGTGCTCGACATGAAGCAGGCGCGCAGCGCGTTCGGGCGGATCGCGGCGCAGACCGCCAAGCAAGTGCTCCTGCAGCGCGTGCGGGATGCCGAGCGCGACATCATCTTCAACGAATACAAGGACCGCCAGGGGCAGCTGATCCGC